>DATMEI010000759.1:0-19202 GCA_035556995.1 Streptomyces sp. | reverse complement strand
AGACCGTGGGGAACTCCCAGAAGTCGGGCATCGAGCGCGGGTGCGGGTAGCTGGAGAGGCCGTCAGGCGCCTTGCTCTTCTCCTGCCGGAAACCGTCGAGCTGCGGCTCGGAGAGGCGGTCCAGCAGGAAGGCGCGGGCGTAGATGCCGGGGGAGGCGTGGCCCTGGAAGAAGACCTGGTCCCCGCCGTCGCCCTCGTCCTTGCCGCGGAAGAAGTGGTTGAAGCCGACGTCGTAGAGCGAGGCCGACGAGGCGAAGGTGGCGATGTGACCGCCCACCCCGATGCCCGGGCGCTGCGCGCGGGAGACCATCACCGCGGCGTTCCACCGGGTCGCGTTCAGGACCTTGCGCTCGATCTCCTCGTTACCCGGGAAGAAAGGCTCGTCCTTCGTCGCGATCGTGTTGACGTAGTCCGTGCTGCGCATCTCCGGGACGGCCACGCGCTTCTCGCGCGCGCGCTCGATGAGCCGGAGCATGAGATA
Organism: Streptomyces sp.; assembly: GCA_035556995.1. Taxonomy (GTDB): domain Bacteria; phylum Actinomycetota; class Actinomycetes; order Streptomycetales; family Streptomycetaceae; genus Streptomyces. The sequence continues at coordinate 18,721 of DATMEI010000759.1, read as the reverse complement.
GCGGGCACGTCCCCGGCCCCGCTCGTCGACGGCCGCGTCGAGCGAGTCGAGCCACTCCTGGGTCTCCTCGGGATCAAAGTCCGGGACCTGGCTGGGAAGGCCGCCAATGATGATCGGGTTGCGATCGGATCCGGAAGCCACGCTGTTCCTTCGCTGTTCGTTATTGCCCTGCATGGTGTCGCGCCGCCTCCATCGTGTACCGCCGGTGCGCTCACGTCATCTCTACTGGGAGGTAACCCGGTTCCGTCTCGCAGGCCCTCGGAGGGGAGCATCGAAGAGGGCGGCCGATCTGCCACCCTACGCCGGGAGCAGCCGGGCCGTGCCGTCCACGGAACAGGCAGCACAAGTGGTGCGGAACCCGCCCTTACCCACCGGAGCACTGTGGTGTGAATCACTGCTCATCGGGCATTGTGGGAGGACACGTCAACGTTTGAGCGGGATGGATGGTGGGGTACTTGCGCGATCCGCCCTGCCCGTGTGGACTACGGCCATTGCCTCGCGTGCGCGCGGGGCGCAAGGCACATTCCAGCAAGAGACAGGAGGCAATCCGTGAGCGCGACCGCGGACCACGCGGAGGAGCGGACCAACCCCGCCGCAAGGCTGGGTTTCCAGCCCGGACAGGTGGTCCAGGAGCTCGGTTACGACGACGACACCGAGCAGGCACTCCGTGAGGGAATCGAGGCCATCACGGGTACGGAGCTCGTCGACGAGGATCATGACGACGTGGCCGATGCCGTGATGCTGTGGTTCCGCGAGGAGGACGGCGACCTGACGGACGCGCTGGTGGACGCCACCACGATGATCGACGCGGGTTCTCCGGTCTGGCTGTTGACGCCCAAGACGGGTCGCGAGGGCTATGTGGAGCCGAGCGAGATCGGTGAAGCGGCACAGACCGCGGGCCTTGCCCAGACCAGCACCGTCAATGCGGGCAAGGATTGGAGCGGCAGTCGCCTTGTCACCCCCAAGGCCGCTCGCTCCGGCAAGCGGTAGCAAGGGGTCTCCCCAGGGCGGGAGCCCGCGGGGAAGCTCCGGCGAGCAGCGAGACGCCGAGGATACGGGCCCCCGGCAGCATGGCTGCCGGGGGCCGGCTTCATCCGCAGCCGGGGGTGAAAGACTGGGCGTCGTCCCGCGGGAACTGATCGCGTGCCTCTTGCACTCTCGCGCCTCTTGCGGCTTCCGTTCCGGGACGCACGACATGTCGTCTCCACAGAAGGGCTTTTCACCCCATGGCTATCGAGGTCGGAACCAAGGCACCGGACTTCACGCTGAAGAGCCAGCACGGCGAGGCCGTCTCGCTCTCCGACTTCAAGGGTAAGAAGAACGTCGTTCTGCTCTTCTATCCCTTCGCCTTCACAGGCGTCTGCACCGGTGAACTGTGCGCGCTGCGCGATGAGTTGCCCGCATTCGTCAACGACGACGTGCAGTTGCTCGCCGTCTCCAACGACTCGCCCTTCGCGCTGCGTGTGTTCTCGGAGCAGGAGGGTCTGGAGTATCCGCTCCTGTCCGACTTCTGGCCGCACGGTGAGGCGTCCCGCTCCTTCGGCGTCTTCGACGAGGAGAAGGGCTGCGCCGTGCGCGGCACCTTCATCATCGACACCGAGGGCGTCGTGCGCTGGACGGTCGTCAACGGCCTCCCGGACGCCCGCGACCTGAACGAGTACGCGAAGGCCCTCCAAACCCTCTGAGCGAACCGCTGGGAGCGGGGGGAACCGCTCACTAAGATCGACTCGTTGATCTGACGGCAACCGAAATAGTGGGGGCACCCAGTGTGCTCCGTTCGAACAGACACCTGGAGGACTCGTGGGAGTCAGCCTCAGCAAGGGCGGCAACGTCTCGCTGACCAAGGAGGCCCCGAACCTGACCGCCGTGATCGTCGGTCTCGGCTGGGATGCCCGTACGACCACCGGCTCGGACTTCGACCTGGACGCCAGCGCCCTGCTGGCGAACGCCGAGGGCAAGGTCGGCAAGGACCAGAACTTCGTCTTCTTCAACAACCTCAAGAGCCCCGACGGCTCCGTCGAGCACACCGGTGACAACACCACCGGTGAGGGCGAGGGGGACGACGAGGTCCTCAAGGTGAACCTCGCGGGTGTGCCTGCCGACGTGGAGAAGATCGTCTTTCCGGTCTCCATCTACGAGGCGGAGAGCCGCCAGCAGAGCTTCGGACAGGTCCGCAACGCCTACATCCGCGTCGTGAACCAGGCCGACAACAACGAACTCGCGCGTTACGACCTGAGCGAGGACGCCTCGACGGAGACGGCCATGGTCTTCGGCGAGCTCTACAGGCACGGCGCGGAATGGAAGTTCCGTGCCATCGGCCAGGGCTACGCATCGGGTCTGCGCGGTATCGCGCAGGACTTCGGGGTCAACGTCTGAGAGATCTCGGCAGCCACCGGCGCCGCAGACTTCCGTAACCGGGAGGTGTGCGGCGCCTGGTGATGTCGACACACTGGTTGCTTCACCACCGGGGAGAGGATCAGCTCATGACCGTCACGCTCGCCAAGGGGGGGAACGTCTCCCTCTCGAAGGCCGCACCGAACCTGACCCAGGTCCAGATCGGTCTGGGGTGGATGGCTCGCTCCACCACCGGCGCCGCCTTCGATCTGGACGCCAGCGCTCTGCTCTGCGCGAACGGCCGGGTCCTCGGTGACGAGTACTTCATCTTCTACAACAACCTCAAGAGCCCCGACGGCTCGGTCGAGCACACCGGTGACGAGCTGGTGGGCGGCACCGGTGGCGATGACGACGAGACGGTCCTGGTGGATCTCTCCCTCGTTCCCGCCCACGTCGACAAGATCATCTTCCCGGTCTCCATCCATGACGCCGACAACCGTCAGCAGACCTTCGGCCAGGTCACAGATGCCTACATCCGCGTCGTCAACCAGGCGGACGGCCAGGAACTGGCGCGTTACGACCTGAGCGAGGACGCCTCGTCGGAGACGGCGATGATCTTCGGAGAGCTCTACCGGCATGGCGGTGAGTGGAAGTTCAGGGCCGTTGGGCAGGGGTACGCCTCAGGCCTGCGAGGCATCGCTCTAGACTTCGGAGTCAACGTTTCGTAAGCCAAGGTCATTTGTTCGTAAAGCGGATTGGTAGCCCAGTGGTCCTGAAAACTTTCGGCTGGTCCTTCGGCGTAACGGCCGCAGGACTAGCCTTCGCCGCGCTCTTCTGGGGGTGGGAGGGGTTCGCCGTGGTGGCGATCCTGTCCGTCCTCGAGATCTCGCTGTCCTTCGACAACGCGGTCGTCAACGCCGGTGTGCTGAAGAAGATGAACGCCTTCTGGCAGAAGATCTTCCTCACCATCGGCATCCTCATCGCGGTGTTCGGGATGAGGCTGGTCTTCCCGGTCGTGATCGTGGCCATCAGCGCCAAGATCGGCCCGATCGAGGCCGTCCAGCTCGCCTTGGACAGCCCCGGCAAGTACGAGCAGCTGGTCACCGACGCTCACCCTGCCATCGCTGCGTACGGCGGAATGTTCCTGCTGATGATCTTCCTCGATTTCATCTTCGCGGAGCGTGAGCACAAGTGGATCGCCTGGCTGGAGCGTCCCCTCGCCAAGCTCGGCAAGGTGGACATGCTCTCCGTCTGCATCGCCTTGATCGTGCTGATGGTCTCGGCGATGACCTTCGCTGTCGAAGCGCACCAGCACGGCGGTACGCACGCCGACAAGTCCGCGACGGTGCTGCTTTCGGGCGTCGCCGGCCTCATCACGTACCTCCTCGTCGGCGGTCTCTCCAGCCACTTCGAGAACAAGCTCGAAGAGGGGGAGGAACTCGAGCACGAGGCGGAGGAGAAAGCCAAGCGTGAGGGCAAGGACCCGTCTCTGGTCGGCCTCGCCGGCAAGGCGGCGTTCTTCATGTTCCTCTACCTGGAAGTGCTGGACGCCTCGTTCTCGTTCGACGGCGTGATCGGCGCCTTCGCCATCACCAACCACATCTTCTGGATGGCGCTCGGCCTCGGCATCGGCGCGATGTACGTCAGGTCGCTGACCGTCTATCTGGTCCGGCAGGGCACGCTCGAGGACTACGTCTACCTCGAGCACGGCGCGCACTACGCGATCGGTGCTCTCGCCGCCATTCTGCTGATCACCATCAAGATCCAGATCAATGAGGTGATCACCGGTCTGGTCGGTGTGGCGCTGATCGCGGCCTCGTTCTGGTCCTCGATCCGGCGCAACCGTGCCATCGACGGGGCCAACGGCGGGGGCGAGGGCTCGTCGCATCAGACGGAGGTCGACTCAAAGACGTGACCCTGGTGTGACAGCGGCTCTGTGGTAGCTCCCTGATCCGGGTGTCACCGAGGCCTGTTTGCGGAACGCTCTTGGCGGGGCGGCTCCGAGTCCCGACTCGGAGCCGCCCCGCAGCAGTTGGAGTCGAGTGGGGGTGCGTGATGGTCTCCCTGTGGGAGAACTGGCGGAGTGGTGTGAGCAGGCGACGGCGCGGGTCGGGATTCGACTCGATCGGCGGGTCTTCGACCTACGCAGTGGAGCTGACCAAGCGTCAGTCCTCCGTCTCGCTGACCGAACAGGGCGCGGACAGCGGCAGCTTGAGGGTCAATCTCTCCTGGCGGATGCGCAGTTCCGACTTCAATGACAGAACACGCCGGGGCGGGTCGCTCCGGAACCCGTTGCAGGCGCTGCGTCCACAGGTGGTGCAGGCCCACACCCAGGGCGTGGTCAATGTGGACCTCGACCTGGCTTGCATGTACGAACTGGTCGACGGCAGCAAGGGCGTTGTGCAGCCGCTGGGCAACTTCCTCGGCGACTGGAACTCCCCGCCGTATGTGAAGCTCACCGGCGACGACCGCTTCGGCTCACCGTCCGGCGAGACGATCTATGTGAATCTCGACAACAAGGACAGCATCAAGCGGCTGCTGTTCTTCGTCTACATCTACGACGGCACTCCGGCCTTCGACCGTACGCACGCCGTCCTCACCCTCTTCCCCAGCAACGGCCCACGGGTCGAAGTCAACCTCGACCAGCGGGCCCCGCAGGCGCGTTCCTGCGCGGTGCTGCTCATGCAGCACGAGAAGGGACAGCTGACGGTCCGCCGTGAGGTGCGCTATGTGTACGGCTTCCAGGCGGAGTTGGACCGGTTGTACGGCTGGGGGCTGCAGTGGGGCCGGGGATACAAGGCCGGAAAGGCATGACGCGGCTGGACAGCCGGCGGTCGGAGCCGGCCCGTCCAGCGGCCCGGTGACTCAGCGGCTCTGGAACTGAGGCCCCTGGGGCGGCAGCGCGAAGTTCGGGTCGGGCTGCGGATAGCCGTAGGCGGGCTGCGGGTAACCGTACGCGGGCTGGGTGGCGGGGGGTTGCTGCGGCGGCTGCGGGTATCCGTAGCCGGGCTGCGGGGGTGCCGCCGGGCCCGGCCCCGCCGCCGCCATGGGTGCCGGTGCGGGGAACGGTCCCGGCGCCGGTGCCACGAGCGGAAAGTCGGGCTCCGGATCGGCGGGCTGCTGCGGCATCATGACGGCGGGTACGGTCGCGTCGTCCGGCGCGGAGGGCTGCGTCGGGGACGGGACCGTAGCCGCAGCCGGGCGGCCGGGGGCCGGCGTCCGCCGTCCGCTGTCCGCATGCCTGCCGCTCTTCTGCCCGCCGGGCTCCGGTTCCTCGACCGCGATGCCGTACTCCGTGGCCAGGCCGACCAGTCCGGTGTCGTAACCCTGACCCAGGGCGCGGAACTTCCAACTGCTCCCCCGGCGGTACAGCTCCCCGCAGATCATCGCCGTCTCCGCGCCCGTCTCCGGCTCGATGTCGAACTGCAGCAGGGGCTCGCCCGAGCCTTCGCCGCCCGCCGGACCCGACGCGCCGTACAGCAGAAGGCGGAGCTTCCGTACGTCCGCGAAGGTCCCGCCGTCCGCCGATGCGGCCAGCAGTACGCGGTCCACCTGGGGGTCGATCGCCGACAGGTCCGCCTCGACCGAGTCGCGAAGTCCGTCCGTCTCCTGGGTCTTGGCCAGATGGCGCACTGCTCCGGAGGGATGCCGCGGCTGGTTGTAGAAGATGAAGTCCTCGTCGGAGGGCGCTCTGCCGCTCTCGTCGAGCAACAACGCGGATGCGTCGACGTCCGGCGCTCCCGACCCCGGGCTCCAGCACAGGACGGCGCGCACCGCCACAGTCTCCAGCTGAACGTTCGAGCCCTTCACCATGGCGTGCGTCATGGAGTCATCCTGCCTTCCGTGCGGGCTCCGCGACAACGCGAGGGCGTGGCTGTGTACCTGGCGGTAACGTGATTTTCACCCCGCAGAGGAACTATCGGCACCCTTCTGTACGTACGATGAGCGGCTGGTTCTCGCCACGGACCGTTGTCGTCATGGGGCGGGCTGGGGGTGCCGCCGGATAAACACCCCCTTGGGGAAGCACCATTCGCAACGGTCGCGTCGGTCACGCCGAATGCCACGCGAGGGAAACGGGGGCATGAATGCGGCATTTCGGCCATCTTGCGCCGGAGGTGCGGCGCGGGCTCTTCCATCACGAACCCGTCGAGTTCACCGCGGACGCTCCCGGCGGCACGCTCGCCACCGCTCTGGGTGCCACCCTCTACTGCCCGGCCACCCGCCCCAACCTCGCTGCCGACGTGGTCAAACAGACACAACTCGGCGTGGTCTCGATGGTCCTGTGCCTGGAGGACTCCATCGACGACGCGGACGTCGCAGCCGCGGAGACCAACCTGGTACGGCAGTTGGAGCAGCTTGCGGAGCAGGGGAACGGATCGGGGCACAGGGAGATCCCGCTGCTGTTCGTACGGGTCCGTGCGCCCGGTCAGATAGCGGATCTCGTCACGCGGCTGGGACCGGCGGCGCGTCTGCTGTCGGGATTCGTGCTGCCCAAGTTCACCGAAGAGCGCGGCATTCCCTTCCTGGAGGCGCTGACGGAAGCCGAAGTGACCGCCGGACGGCGGCTGTTCGCGATGCCTGTGCTGGAGTCGCCGGAGCTGCTGCACATGGAGACGCGCGCCGCGACGCTGGCCGCCATCGCCCGCACGGTCGACAAGTACAGGGAGCGGATACTCGCTCTGCGGCTCGGCGTCACCGACTTCTGCTCGGCGTACGGGCTGCGCCGTACTCCTGAGATGACCGCCTACGACGTCCAGCTCGTCGCGTCCGTCATCGGTGACGTGGTGAACGTGCTGGGACGCGCGGACGGCACCGGGTACACCGTCACGGGACCGGTGTGGGAGTACTTCCGGCTGCAGGAACGGATCTTCAAGCCCCAGCTGCGGCAGAGCATTTTCACGGGGCGCGCGGAGGAACTGCGTACCTCGCTCATCGACCACGACATCGACGGACTGCTGCGCGAGACCGAACTCGACCGGGCCAACGGGCTGCTCGGCAAGACCTGCATTCATCCGTCGCACGTGGCGCCCGTGCACGCGCTGTCCGTGGTGAGCCTGGAGGAGTACAGCGATGCCACGGACATCCTGCGGCCCGAGCGCAGCGGCGGCGGTGTGGTGCGCTCTGCCTACACGAACAAGATGAACGAGGTGAAGCCTCACCGGGCGTGGGCCGAGCGGACGTTGCTGCGGGCGGAGCTCTTCGGGGTGGCCCGGGAGGGTGTGGGCTTCGTCGACGTGCTGGTGGCGGGAGCGCGTGCGGCGGGCCGTACCGGTACAGGGCTGGGGACCGGCGGCGCTGCGGCGGGTCGTGAGGCGTGAAGGGTGAGGCGTGAAGCATGAGGCGGGAGGCTTGAGGGACGGAATCGCGCTGACAGCGCAGGCGACGGGACCGACGGCGACGACAGGGTGTGGAGTGCAGACGCGACGTACGGAAGAGGGACGGGCAGCGGTATGAGCGACGTGGTGTGGTCCGGTGAATGGGTGGCCGACCGGCTGGACGTACGGCTGAGCGGCGACGGCCTTCAGGAGCTGATGGGGCTGGCCCTCCGCCGTAACCCCAAGCGTGCCCATCTCCTCGTCTCCCGTGTCCTCGGCAAGCACATACCGGAGCAGCCCGGGACCGTCTACGGCGTCGGGCTCCAGCTGGGCCGGCGCGTACGCGCGCTGTTGGGCGATGTGCTCGCCGACGAGGCCGTGGTGCTCGGGTACGCGGAGACGGCCACCGGGCTGGGCCACAGCGTCGCCGACGGCATCGGCGGGGTCACCTGCCTGCACTCGACCCGGCGCCCCGTACAAGGGGTGGCGGCTGTCGGCGGGTTCGAGGAGGAACACAGTCACGCGACCTCCCATCTGCTGCTCCCCGAGGACCCGGCGCTGCTCGGCGGGGAAGGGCCGCTGGTCCTGGTCGACGACGAGTTCTCGACAGGCCGCACCGTGCGCAACACCATCGCCGCGCTCCATCGGCACCACCCGCGGGACCGGTATGTGGTGGTGGCCCTCACCGATATGCGCTCGTCCGACGATGCGGCCGCTCTGGAGAAGTTCGCGGCCGAACTGGGCGCCCGCGTGGATGTGGTGGCGACCGCGCGTGGCCGCGTCTCGCTCCCCGGCGATGTGCTGGAGCGCGGGCAGCGCCTTGTCGCGGCAGCGGAGGCGGAGGCAGAGGCGGAGGACGTATCGGAGGCGGAGTCGCAGCCGTCCTGTTCGGGCGAGCCGGGCAGCGGCCAGGCCGTGACACGGGTCGAACTCGGCTGGCCGCTTCAGCTCCCGGACGGCGGACGGCACGGCTTCACAGCCGCGCACCGCTCACGGCTCAACGCAGCGCTGCCCGGCATGGCCGACCGGCTGGCATCCGCCCTCACCGAGGCGGGCGTCCTCACCGGGGCAGGCTCTGTTGCCGATCCGCCGGGCCGCACCCCGCCGCGCGTACTGCTGCTGGGCTGCGAGGAGTTGATGTACGCGCCGCTGCGCCTCGCCGTCGCCCTGGAGCAGCGTCTCGGAGACGAAGCTCAGCTGCGCTTCTCCACCACCACGCGCTCGCCTGTGCTGGCGCTGGACGACCCGGCGTACGCGGTCCGCACATGCCTCTCCTTCCCCGCGCACGACGCGGCGGCAGCGGAGGAGGCGACGGCGGCGACGCGCTACGCCTACAACGTCGCACCCGGCACCGACCCCCGGCGACGCTTCGACGCCGTGATCCTCGTGACCGATTCGACGGCCGACACCCCCGCCCTGCACACGCCCGGCGGACTGCTCGACCGGCTCGCGCAGCACACAGGCAGGGTGCTGCTCGCCGTCCTGCCTTCTTATGTCCCGCTGCCGCAGCCGCTGCGCGGACCGGACTTCTCCTCGTACGCACCCGGCGAAGTCGGATGGCTGCTGCAGGACATGTCGGAGACGCAGCTGGAGGCGCCGACCGAGGAGCGGGAGGAGGCGATCCAGAGCGGGGGAGCGCACTACGCCGAGTCGCTTCCGGTGGAGTACCAGCCGAGCCCCGAGTACGAACGGCTCTTCCACAGCGCGCTGGAGGTCTCTGCCGCCCGTGTCGCCCGTGCGGTCGGCACCGTCACCGAGACGGTCCTCGCGGAACGCGGCCGGCTGCCGCAGGCGCCGTCCCGTACGGACGGTGACGCGCGCCCGGAGGCCGGGCTTCCCGTCCTGGTGTCCCTGGCCCGTGCGGGTACGCCCGTCGGGGTGCTGATGCGCCGCTGGGCGCGGCATGCCCACGGGCTGGACCTGCCTCACTACACCGTCTCCATCGTGCGCGGGCGGGGCATCGACACCAACGCACTGCGCTGGATCGCCGCCCAGCACGACCCCGCCGACGTCGTCTTCGTCGACGGCTGGACCGGCAAGGGAGCCATCACCCGCGAACTCGCCGAAGCGCTCGCCCCGTTCGAGGGTTTCGACCCGGAGCTCGCGGTGCTGGCGGACCCGGGCGGCTGCGTGCGTACGTACGGCACACGCGAGGACTTCCTCATCCCGTCCGCCTGCCTCAACTCCACGGTCTCCGGGCTGATTTCGCGCACCGTGCTCCGGGACGACCTGGTCGGCCCGCACGATTACCACGGCGGCAAGTACTACCGCGAACTCGCGGACGCGGATGTCTCCCGGCTGTTCCTCGACACGGTCACTGCCCGGTTCGGCGAAGTACGCGCGTCCGTCACCGAGGACGTGAAGGTGCTGCTCTCATCGGACCGCGCCCCCACCTGGGCGGGCTGGCGGGCGGTCGAGCGGATCAGCGAGGAGTACGGCATCGGCGACGTCAACCTCGTCAAGCCGGGTGTCGGCGAGACGACGCGCGTACTGCTGCGCCGGGTTCCCTGGAAGGTGCTGGCGAAGCGGGGGGCGGGCGCCGACCTCGACCACGTGCGGCTGCTGGCCGGGCAGCGTGGCGTGCCGGTCGAGGAGGTCGACGAACTTCCGTACAGCTGTGTGGGGTTGATTCATCCACGCTTCACGCGTGGTGCCACAGGGGCGGACGGGAGGGCAGCCGGATGAGCACAGCCGACGCGACCCCCGGCGCAATCTCCGGCGCAACGCCCGCCGCCGGCGACCGCCCCGCGGTTCCGCTCTTCGCCAGCGACCTCGACCGCACGCTGATCTACTCCGCCGCGGCGCTCGGCCTGAGCATGCCGGACGCCGAAGCACCACGGCTGCTGTGCGTGGAGACGTACGAGAGCAGGCCGCTGTCGTACATGACCGAGACGGCCGCCCAGTTGCTGACCGGGCTGGCCGGACACTGCGTCTTCGTACCCACCACCACCAGGACGCGCGAACAGTACGGGCGCGTCAGACTCCCCGGCGCCCCCTCGCGTTACGCGGTCTGCGCCAACGGCGGCCACATCCTGGTCGACGGTGAGACGGACCCCGACTGGCACGCGCAGGTGCGCCGCACCCTGTCCGTCTGCGCTCCCCTCGACGAGGTCTGCGAGCATCTGCGCCGGGCAGCCGGCGGCGGCGACTGGGTGCTCAAACAGCGCGTCGCCGACGAGCTCTTCGCGTATCTCGTCGTCGACAGGGCCCGGCTTCCCGACGCCTGGGTCAAGGAGCTGGCGGAGTGGGCCGGGGCGTGCGGCTGGACGGTCTCGCTCCAGGGACGGAAGATCTACGCCGTACCGGGGCCGTTGACGAAGAGCGCAGCCGTCGCGGAGATCGCCCGGCGTACAGGGGCCACGCACACCTACGCCGCCGGCGACTCGCTGCTCGACGCCGACATGCTGCTCGCGGCCGGGTACGGCTGGCTCCCCGGCCACGGCGAACTCGCCGACAGCAGCTGGCGAGCCGGACACATCACCGCGCTGCACGAACGGGGTGTGGCTGCCGGGGAGCGCATCGTGCGTGAGATGTCCGCGATCGCGGAACCGGACCGCGCGGAACCGGACCGCGCGGAACCGGACCGCGCGGGACCGGACCACGCCGGCCCGGCCTAGCGGCGGGCCTCAGCGCCTGCCTCGGCGCCGGCCCCCTCCGTCCGTGCCGCCAGCTTGCGCAGCGTCGCCTCCAGGCTGATGCCGCCGGGCTGCCGGCGGTTGTACGGAAGCTTCGAGAGCACCGCGGCCATGCCGCAGGTGTTGCTGAGTGCGGAGAAGACCAGTCCGGCACCGATCAGCAGCGAAAGGACGCGTGCGCCCGGCAGCACCAAGTCCAGCAGCAGACCCAGCAGGACCAGCGACCCCGCAGTCAGGCGGACTTGACGCTCCATCGGCCACACGGCCCGGCTCCCTGCGGGGCGGTCCAGCGGGTGACCGCCCTCGGACCAGGCTGCCGTGCCCCCGTCGAGTGAGGCGGCCGTGATCCCCTCGGCGGCGAGGCGCTCGGACGCCGTACGGGAGCGGGCACCGGAGGCGCAGACGACGATCACCTCGCCGTCCTCGGTCGCCGTGCGCAGCGCGGGCAGCGCCTCATCGAGGCGGTCGAGAGGGATGTTGAACGCTCCGGGGATGTGCCCGGAGCCGTACTCGCCGGGGGTGCGGACGTCGATGACGCTCGCCCGGCCGAGCCGCGGTGGGAGCTCGTCGACGGTGAGGGGGGAGGGCTGGGCAGGCGGGGTGGTCACGGGACGTCCCTTCGGTCCTTGCTTCCTGGTTCCTTGGTTCCTCGGGCCCTTCGGTGAGCGGGCGCGGACTCCAGGCGCTGTCGGTGCAGTTCTCGCTTGCAGCTCTTGCAGCTCTTGCTGCTCTTGCTGCGGGTACTGATCGCGACCGCTCAGGTCTGATCGCATCAGCAGCCTTCGGGAGCGCGGTATTCCGGGTTCTGCATGTCTGTGCGATGACCGGACGATGCACCGTTCGCGGAGACCGCACAAGGGCCGGTGCCTCCCTGCACCCCCGCACCCTTCCGTAGCTCCCCGAAACCAGAGCCGCCCGGCTTCCGTACAGGCCGCGCCAGGCCGGTACAGCGACACTCGACATGCGGCTGCGGGTGGTCGGCAGGACGCTGGAACCATGCTGACGTTGGGCCATCTGACTGCCGGGGAGCCGCCACTGCTGCGGTGGGCCGGCAGCGGCGATGCGCCTGAGGATCCCGGCCGGGTGGTGGACAAGATCATGCGGTGCGGCCCGGACGGACCACCGATCGGGGAACGCACAGCCCGGGCGCTGCTTGTGACCCCCGGCGGCGCCAGTCTGGCCTGGGTGCGGCTGCGGGCCGAGGACGCGGCGGGGGTGGTGGTGTGCGGTGGTGCGGAGGACGCCGACGACTGCGGACTTGTGCCGGTGCTCGAGCCGCTCTTCCCAGGCGACCCGGTGAAAGTCGCGGAAGCGCTGACGGGCGCGCAGATCGCGGCACTGCAGACGCAGGTCCGGCAGGTCGAGGAGTACGTGCATCTGGCGGCGCAGGCGATGGCGGAAGGCGGCGGCCCGGAAGCTCTCCTGGAGTGGGTGTCACGTGAGAGCGGCGCACACGTGACGGTGGTGGACGGTCACCGCGAGCAGACGTGGCCCGAGGAGTTGTCGAAACAGGCGGGGATGATGCGTGAACTCGTACGGGGCCGCGAGCGCGGGCCGGTGCGGGGCACCGTGCAGGGGAGCTCCGTCGAGGTGTGGCCGGTGGGTGTCGGACCGCCCCACCGGCTGCTGATCGCCTCGCACGAGAAGCCGTGGAGCGGCCGGGGCCAGATCGGCATGGATCAGGTGGCGGTGATGGTTGCCGGGCTGCTGCGCGAGGGGGAGGTCTCGGAGCGCGAGCACCGGCTGCGCGCGGCGGTCCTGGCGGCACGGACCTCGGGGTTCCAGTACCTGATGGTGGGGGACGTGACGTCCGCCGGGCGGGCCGTGGAACCACTCGCTCCGGGGCTTACTGCCGCCGGCGTCGTGCAGCTCGCGGTGGTGGAGAAGGCGCCGTCCGAGATCCGTGAGGAAGTCGCCGAGGAGGTCGAGGAGGCCATCCAGTGGGGACGGTCGCTCACCGTGCTGTGCCCGGTGGACGACGCCCAGGTCATCGTCATCTGGGACGGTGCGCAGGCACCGGTGCAGACCGTGCTGGAACCGGTCGCGGAGGCGGAACCGGATCGTGCCGTGGGAGTGAGCGGCAGCGGGCCACTGGAGCATGTGGCAGGGCTGTACGAAGCGGCTGCCGTCAGCGTGGAGGCCGCCCGCCGAGCGCCGGGCGGCATAGCGGTGCACGACGGCCGGCCTCCGCTGGCGGAACTGCTCGACGAGTCGGCGCGGGCCTGGGCCCGTGAGCTGCTGGAGCCGCTGGAGAGGAACCTGGCCGCATCCGAGCAGCGGCGGCTGCTGGAGGTGTGCCAGGCAGCGATCGCGATGGGCCTGCCGGGCGCCGGCAGGCTCCTGGGTCTGCACGAGGAAACGGTCGCAGCCCGGATGGAGGAGCTGACGTCACGGGTGGGACTGGACCGCACCCGGCTGGGGGACAGGGCCAAGCTCGATCTGGCACTGCGGCTGGCGGGCCTGCCGCCGCCCGTGCCGGGAACGGGTTCGCCGACGGGAGGCATCCGTGCGGTCCTCGCCGCGGAGGGCGCGGCGATGTGGGGGAGCGGCGTGCTGGCGGGGCTCTCGCCCCGGCTGCTGTCCGCGCTGGCGGCCTGGGTCCACCACGAGCTGGACGATCAGGAGGCGGCCCGTGAGCTGGGCATCTCACGCGACACCCTGTCGGTCTGGCTGCGCGAGGCGGGAACGCTGACGCATCTGCCGTTGGCGAAGGACAGACCCGGCGCGGTGCACGACCTTCTCTGGGCCCTGTACGTCACCGGCCGTGTCCGTCCCACCAGCCTGACGGGCGGTGAGACGGGCGGGCAGCAGGCCGGACTGCCCGAGGCGGAGACCACCGCCGAGAACGAGCCGCGCACCGACCGTCCGCATCCGGCACGCGTGTACGACTACTTCCTGGGCGGGCGTACGAACTTCGCAGCCGACAGGACCGCCGCCCAGCACTCGGTGGAAGCCGCCCCCCAGATCGCCTTGACGGCCCGCGAGAACCGCGGCTTCACGCTTCGCGCGGTGCGCCACATCGCAGGGGGAGAGGGGGTCCGGCAGTTCCTCGACCTGGGGGCCGGGATTCCGACCGAACCCAACCTGCACCAAGTCGTCCAGTCCGAGGATCCCTCCGCGCGAGTCGTCTACGTCGACAACGACCCCGTCGTCCACACCCACGCCCAAGCCCTCCTCGGCAGCAGCTCGCAGGGGCGCACCACCTTCCTGCTGGCGGACGCCACCGACCCCGACCGGATCTTCGCCGCCCCCGAGGTCCGCGAGACCCTCGATCTGGACCAGCCGATCGGGCTCTCCCTCGTCGCGCTGCTGCCCTTCATCCCGGACGACGAGCTCGCCCACGACCTGATCCGCCACTTCACCGCGGCACTGGCGCCCGGCAGCTTCCTGACGCTCACTCACCTCACGTCCGACCACGACCCGGAAGGCATGGAGGCGGTGCGCGAGCAGTTCCGCCTGCATTCCGGCATTCCGCTGCGGCTGCGTACGTACGAGGAGCTGGCCTCGCTCCTCGAAGGGCTGGACCTGGTCGAACCGGGGCTCGTGCTCGTGCACCGGTGGCGCTCGGACCGTTCCGAGAAGGACCTGGCGGACGACGATCCGCGGGTCGGCTCCTACGGTGCCGTGGCCCGCATCCACAGGTAGTTCGACCCGGACCCGGACCCGGACCCGGACCCGGACCCGGACGGGAGTCTTGGGGAGGGACTTTCAAACACGCCCTGATCCTCCGGGCGGCCAGGGCGAAGAAGTCGGCCTGGATGCAGAACAGGTCCACCGCTACCGCGGTGAAGGCTCCCTTCCGCGCGGCTGAGGACGACCCGGCGTGCATGGGCACTCTCCTCTCACCGGTGTGCGGCGTCGCAGCAGCGTCCGCAGTGCCTGCCGGACGGGTGCGTGCTGGTGTCATTTGCCTGACTGCCCGTCACGTGCCGCAGTTCGGCGGCCGGTGCGAGAATGAACGCAGCTCCCACGTGCGGTGCGTGCGCCGCCGGTGGAGCGCCGACCATGCGGCAGGAGACCACGTACCTTGACCCAGCAGCGTCCTGTTCCCTCCCCGGAGGGGAGACGTACCGACCTTCAAGCCGACTGCGCGAGCTGTTTCGGGCTGTGCTGTGTAGCGCTGCCGTTCGCCGCCTCGGCGGACTTCGCCGTCGACAAGGACGCCGGTCAGCCCTGCGTCAACCTCCAGCAGGACTTCCGCTGCGGCATCCACGCACAACTGCGTGAACGGGGCTTCTCCGGCTGCACCGTCTACGACTGCTTCGGGGCGGGGCAGAAGGTCTCCCAGGTCACCTTCGGCGGACGCGACTGGCGCGAGGAGCCCGGTACGTCACAGCAGATGTTCGAAGTGTTCTCCGTGATGCGGCAACTCCACGAACTGCTCCGGTACCTGACCGAAGCGGTCGCGCTGCCCACCAGCCGGCCCCTGCGGCAAGAGCTGCGCGCCGTCCTGGAGACCACGGATCAGCTCACACGGGGCACCGCTGAAGACCTCCTGCATCTGGACGTATGGGCACACAGCGACCAGGTCGACACCCTGCTGCTGAAGACCAGCGAGACGGTGCGGTCCCGGGTACCGGGCCGCAAGAAGAACCACAGGAGAGCCGATCTCATCGGAGCGGCACTCGCCGGTGCGGGCCTGCGGGGTGCCTCGCTGCGCGGGGCCCGCCTGATCGCCGCGGATCTTTCAGGCGCCGACCTGAGAGACGCCGACCTCATCGGAGCCGACTTCCGGGACGCCGACCTGCGCGGCGCGGATCTCACCGGAAGCCTCTTCCTGACCCAGCCGCAGCTCAACGCGGCGAAGGGCAGTGCGGCGACCAGGATCCCGTCCGGGCTCGACAGGCCCGCGCACTGGACGGATCACTGAACGTCGGGCGCCTGCCGTGCTTGGGCTTGGGCTTGAGCTTGAGCTCGGGTTTTGGTTTCGACGTGCCTTCAGCGCGCCCTGAGCTCAGCCGCAGCAGCCGCCCCCGCAGCACCCGCCGCCACCTCCGCCGCCTGCCTGCGGTGCGCTCATCGCGGGTGCGGCGGAAGTGCCGCCCACGGCGACCGTCGACAGCAGCTTCACGGTGTCGTCGTGCCCGTCCGGGCAGCTGGCGGGCGCACCGGAGTCCGCCATGGGGCGGGTCAGTTCGAACTGCGTGTCGCACTGGCGGCAGCGGTACTCGTATCGGGGCATGGGCCGAATGCTATCCGGCGGCAGGGTTACGGGGTTCGCTGCCGGGGCGCCCGACGGCGTCCGGGCGGCCCGCATCAGGGCGGCCCGGCCCCATGTCGCCGTATGTCACCGCCCGGAGGCCCGGTCCTCGCGGATCTGCTCGACCACCCGCTGCACCGACTCCTTCACCGCGTCGAGCTCCGTCAGCAGATGCCAGTAGTCCGGGTGCCGCCCCGAGAGCGACGCGACGGCACGGTCCACGCGCTCCACGGCATCGTCCAAGGGGCCCGCGTGCCTCGGGTCCGGGGTACTGCGTCCCGCCATCGCCAGCCGCTGCGCGTCGCGGATCGCGAAACGTGTCCGCTCGACCTCCTTCGTCTGGTCGAAGGAGACCTCGTTGAGCCGCTGCAGCCGGTCTCCGGCCGCCTTGATCGCCTCGTCCGACGAGTTGAGCAGGGCCCGCACCGTCGACAGCTGCGATGTCGCGTCGGCCCATCGCTGCTCGTCCCGCGCCTTACGTCCCTCGGCCAGCTTCTCCTCGGCCTGCCGCACCGACCTGGCGGTCTGGTCCGGCACCTGCTGCAGGTCCTGCCAGCACTCGGCGCTGAAGCGTCGCCGCAACTCGCTGAGGACGGGCTCGACCTGGCCCGCGCGTGTGTGCAGGGCCTGGGTGCGCGTACGCAGAGAGGAGAGCCGTTTGTCGATCTCCGCGGCCGTCTGGGGCAGCCGCTGCGCCTCGTCGCGGATGGTCTCGGCCTCCCGCACCACGCGGTCCGCCCGGTGCAGCGTCTCCTGGACGCCGTGCTGCCCGGCGCCCTCGTTGAGCTTGGTCAGGTCCGGGGAGAGGGCCGCGAGGCGGCCCGCCAGATCATCGGCCTTGAGCCCTGAGCTGCGGACGGAATCCAGCGCGTTCGACGCCGCCAGCAACCCCTGCCGGGCACGCTCCACGGCGGGAGCGAGCCGCCCCAGCTGGGTCTCGGCCTGCGACAGGAGCGAGCCCAGGCTCTCCCCGAAGCGCTCCAGCTCCGCCTTCACGCGTTCCAGATCCTGCCGGGTCTTGTTCAGCTCGGCCTGCGCGCGGGCGGCGGTGCCGGGATCCAGGTCGTCCCGGTCCAGGTCGTGGGCGTCGACGGCGGTGATGTACTCGTGGCTCACCTGATCGATACGAGTACCGAAGTGCGCGAAGTCGGCGACCGCCTTCTGGGCGGCACGGGAGTCGTCGACGGCGCTGAGGGTCTCGATGGAAATGCGCAGATCGCGCTGCGCGGTGTCCAGCTCGTAGAAGGCGGCTGCGGCTGCGTCCTTGGCTGCCTGGGCGTCGGCCCGCTGATTCTCCGCACGGCCGCTGCCCCAGCCCCAGCGGCGGGTGCCGCCGCCGTTCATAGCCGCCACCAAACCTCTCCCCGTGTCCCCATGCCGCACCAATGGATCGCAGGCCATTGTCCCACTCTGTGCCAACGAACACACGGCCCAGTTCGTTCACGATCCTGCGCGTGCGCAGGGAACGACGGGTGCGGGGCGTGGGCAGATCGGGTTTGTGCCCCACGGTGCGGGACAGGGTAGTCTGTTGCCTCGTTCCGTTCCCGGGCGCATAGCTCAGCGGTAGAGCGCTTGCCTTACAAGCAAGATGTCACTGGTTCGATCCCAGTTGTGCCCACCCATCAGAATCCCGCTCTGAGCAGTGCTCGAAGGGCCCATCCGCGCTCCGCGGATGGGCCCTTCGACTGTTTGCAGCGGTGGAGGGGGAGCCGAACAGGGAGCCGTGCCGCGCGCGGCTACGTCGCGACGGCTCCTCCCCAACCGCCGCCCGCGTCGGCCTACAGGAGCGGCGCCCGTTCCCCGTTCGGCCACACCACGAGGTAGGGGTGATGCCGCGCGCCGAGGTAGCGCTCGGAGTTCCAGCCGCGGCTGTGCAAGGCGTCTCGGCAGGCGCTCAGTTCCTCAGCCGGGTCGGTCTTCGTGCTGTCCTCCGGGCGTCGCTTCCACTCGACTCGTGCAGACCGGTCCGTTGGACCTTCCACGACCCGGTAGCCGGTGTGCAGACAACGTCCGGTGCCGGAGGTCTCGGCTGGGGGCATGCTTGCGGCTTCCAGCGCGAGTGAGACGGCGTGCACAGGGCGGCTGCGCTCCCACTCGGCAGGCGACTGCAAGTCATCGGCGCTGATGCGGCGGATCTCGAGCACGGATGCCCACGCCCGTACGGCAGCGTGAGCGTGCGCCGCCCTGTCGTCGTGGGTGCCGTGGCCGGTGGCCGCGGTGAATGTCGTGGCGTCTGT
>DATMEI010000758.1:0-3707 GCA_035556995.1 Streptomyces sp. | reverse complement strand
GCGCTGATCTTCGGACCGGGCGTACGGATGGGCGCAGCCGGCGCGGTCGCGCTCACGGTCCTGATGACCCCCATCGTGGTGCGATCGAGCGAGGAGATGCTCAAGATCGTCCCCAACGAGCTGCGCGAGGCGTCCTTCGCGCTGGGCGTCCCCAAGTGGCGGACGATCCTCAAGGTCGTACTGCCGACGTCGATCGGCGGAATCACCACCGGCGTGATGCTGGCCATCGCCCGCATCGCCGGCGAGACGGCTCCCGTCATGCTGCTGGTCTTCGGCAACCCGCTGATCAACCCGAACCCGTTCTCCGGCGCGCAGGAGTCCCTCCCGCTCTACGTCTGGAACCAGTACAAGCTCGGCAACGCAGCCGCGATCGACCGCGCCTGGGCAGGAGCGCTCACGCTCAT
The DNA here is from genome assembly GCA_035556995.1 of Streptomyces sp. Classification (GTDB taxonomy): domain Bacteria; phylum Actinomycetota; class Actinomycetes; order Streptomycetales; family Streptomycetaceae; genus Streptomyces. Next base: position 3,303 of record DATMEI010000758.1, on the reverse strand, counting down.
CGCGTTCGTGATGATCCTCAACCTGCTGGCCCGCGGGATCGCCCGCTGGAAGGCGCCCAAGGCGGCGGGCCGTTGATGACCACGCAATCGACGGCACGCCCCGCGCCCGTACGCACGCATCCCCGCACCCAGCCCGCATCTTCTGGGGGACGACCCCCAGCCCCCCGAGAAAGTGACTGACACCATGGCCAAGCGAATCGACGTCAGCGGCCTCACCGCCTTCTACGGCGGTCACCGGGCCATCGACGACATCTCCATGAGCGTCGAACCCCGCTCCGTGACGGCCTTCATCGGCCCCTCCGGCTGCGGCAAGTCCACGCTCCTGCGCACCCTCAACCGCATGCACGAGGTCACCCCGGGCGGCCGGGTCGAGGGCAAGGTGATGCTGGACCACGAGGACCTGTACGGCAACAGCGTCGACCCCGTCGCCGTACGCCGCACCATCGGCATGGTCTTCCAGCGGCCCAACCCCTTCCCGACGATGTCCATCTACGACAACGTCGCTGCGGGCCTGCGCCTGAACGGCGACTACAAGAAGAAGGAACTGGACGGCATCGTCGAGCGGTCCCTCCAGGGCGCCAACCTCTGGAACGAGGTCAAGGACCGTCTGAAGAAGCCCGGTTCGGGTCTCTCCGGCGGTCAGCAGCAGCGGCTGTGCATCGCACGCGCCATCGCCGTGCAGCCGCAGGTCCTGCTGATGGACGAGCCCTGCTCGGCGCTGGACCCCATCTCCACGCTGGCGATCGAGGACCTGATCGGCGACCTCAAGTCGCAGTTCACCATCGTCATCGTCACCCACAACATGCAGCAGGCGGCACGCGTCTCGGACCGTACCGCCTTCTTCAACCTCTCCGCCGTCGGTCAGCCGGGCAAGCTCATCGAGATCGATGAGACCGAGCGGATCTTCTCCAACCCTTCGGTACAGGCCACCGAGGACTACATCTCCGGCCGCTTCGGCTGAACAGCAGCCGTACGGACGGTGATCGACAGCCTCGCGGTGCTGCATGGCGGTGCCACCGCAAGGCAGCGGGCTCGCCCCCGGTTCTCCGGGGGCGAGCCCACACTTTTACGCTGTCGCGCCGGTAAGGCGCCCGGCTTCAAGTCCGTACGCGAGCGGCGAACCGTCGTTCGCCAGCCGTCAGCCGAAGACCAGCAGGACCGATCCGTAGCTGAGGGCCGCCACCGCCGCCGCAGCCGGCATGGTGATGAACCAGCCCGCCACGATGTTCCCCGCGACTCCCCACCGCACCGCGGAGAGCCGCTTCGTCGCGCCGACGCCCATGATCGCGGAGGTGATGACGTGCGTCGTGGAGATCGGTGCGCTGAACATGAAGGACGCCGTGTACATCACGGAGGCAGCGGTCGTCTCCGCCGCGAAGCCCTGCGGCGGGTCCAGTTCGATGATCCGGCGCCCCAGCGTCCGCATGATGCGCCAGCCGCCGGCGTACGTACCCAGCGAAAGCATCCCCGCGCAGGCGAACTTGACCCACAGCGGAATGCCCTTGCCCTCCTGCACGTCGGCGATACTCAGGGCCAGCACCACGATGCCCATGGTCTTCTGCGCGTCCTGCAGACCGTGTCCCAGGGCCATTCCGGCCGCGGAAACCGTCTGCGCTATACGGAATCCCCGCTTCGCCTTGTGCGGGTTCGACTTCCGGAAGCCCCACAGAATGGCGCACATCACGCCGTAGCCGAGCGCCATCCCGACGATCGGCGAGATGAACATCGGCAGGACGATCTTCTCGATCACACCCGACCAGATGACAACTGTGCCGCCCGCCAGCGCGGCACCGACCATGCCGCCGAACAGCGCGTGCGAGGACGAGGACGGCAGTCCGAAGTACCAGGTGATCAGGTTCCAGACGATCGCACCGACGAGCGCGGCGAAGAGAATGGCCATCCCGTTCCGCCCGTGCGGCGTCTCGATCAGCCCTTTGCTCACGGTCTCCGCGACCGAGCTGCCGAGGAAGGCGCCCGCGAGGTTCATCACCGCTGCCATGGCCAGCGCGGCGCGCGGCGTCAGGGCACGCGTGGAGACGGACGTGGCAATCGCGTTCGCGGAGTCGTGGAAGCCATTCGTGTACGTGAAGAAGAGCGCGACCCCGATGGTCACGATGAGAGCGAACGTGTCCACAGGTGGTCAGGACTCCTTGACCGCGATGGTCTCGACCGTGTTGGCCACGTGCTCGAAGGCGTCCGCCGCCTCCTCCAGCACGTCCACGAGCTGCTTGAGCGTCATGACGTCCATCGCGTCGTACTTGCCGTTGAAGAGGTACGCGAGCAGCTTGCGGTGGATCTGGTCGGCCTGGTTCTCGAGGCGGTTGACCTCGATCCAGTACTCGGTCAGGTTCTCCATCGTCCGCAGGTGCGGCATGGCCTCGGCGGTCAGCTCCGCCGCCCGCGCCAGCACCTCGATCTGCTGCTCGATGCCCTTGGGCAGGTCCTCGATCTCGTACAGAACGACAAGATCGACGGCCTCCTCCATGTAGTCCATGATGTCGTCGAGCGAGGAGGCCAGCTTGTAGATGTCCTCCCGGTCGAAGGGCGTGATGAAGGAGGAGTTGAGCTGGTGGAAGATCGCGTGCGTCGCGTCGTCTCCCGCGTGCTCCGCGGCACGCATCCGCTCAGCGATCTCGGCGCGTGCGGAGGATTCCGCCCCGAGCAGTTCCATGAGGAGTCTCGAGCCCGTGACGATATTGTCCGCGGAGGCCGCGAACATGTCGTAGAAGCTCGTCTCCCTTGGGGTCAGACGAAAGCGCACTGGAGATCCTCGGAATGCATCGGTGACGGTCTCGTTGATGCTAAGCGCATCATCCGGCCACTGCGAGGCGGCCTCAGACAGTGTCGCCCATAGCTCACTCTGCCCTGAACCGCCCTCCCCGAATCCGTTACGCTATACCCACGAGGGGTATGTATTCGGCCCTACGGGAAGCGCCCATCGCCGTACTTTTCCGGCCATCGACACCCTTTCCCCCAGGCCTTCACGTACCGCCCCGCACCCACTGACCACGGGAGGCACCATGACGACGGCCGGCGCGACCGACGGCCGGAGCAGCGCCGCCGGCGAGGACCCCTGCGCGGCCCACGCCACCACCGGCGAGCACGGCTACACCAAGGAGAAGGGCGCCCACCTCAAGCGCCTCCGCCGCATCGAGGGCCAGGTCCGCGGCCTGCAGCGCATGGTCGAGGAGGACGTCTACTGCATCGACGTCCTCACCCAGGTCTCCGCGTCCACGAAGGCGCTGCAGTCCTTCGCCCTGCAGCTCCTGCAGGAGCACCTGCGGCACTGCGTGGCACACGCGG
>DATMEI010000757.1:0-3675 GCA_035556995.1 Streptomyces sp. | reverse complement strand
ACCCAGGGCCGCAAGTGCTTCTACACCACGCCGATCAAGGCCCTGTCCAACCAGAAGTACAACGACCTGGCCAAGCGCTACGGCGCGGACCGCGTGGGTCTGCTCACCGGGGACAACAGCGTCAACGCCGATGCACCGGTCATCGTCATGACGACCGAGGTGCTGCGGAACATGCTCTACGCGGGCTCGCAGTCCCTCATCGGTCTCGGATACGTCGTGATGGACGAGGTGCACTACCTCTCCGACCGCTTCCGCGGCGCCGTCTGGGAGGAGGTCATCATCCACCTCCCCGAGTCCGTCACTCTGGTCTCGCTCTCCGCCACCGTCTCCAACGCCGAGGAGTTCGGCGACTGGCTGGACACCGTGCGGGGCGACACCCGAGTGATCGTCTCCGAGCACCGCCCCGTGCCCCTGTGGCAGCACGTGCTGGCAGGGCGGCGGATGTACGACCTGTTCGAGGAGAAAGCGGAAAAGCGGGAGGTCAACCCCGATCTCGTGCGGATGGCGCGGATGGAGAACAGCCGTATCTCCTCACCGCGTGACCGCCGCCGCGGCAATCCGCGCCGGGAAGCCGACCGGGAACGTGAGCGGCGCAGCCGCGCCCGCGTGTGGACCCCGAGCCGGCCCGAGGTCATCGACCGGCTGGACTCGGAGGGTCTGCTTCCCGCGATCACCTTCATCTTCAGCCGTGCCGGCTGCGAGGCGGCCGTACAGCAGTGCCTGTACGCCGGGCTGCGGCTCAACGACACCCCGGCGCGGGCGCGGGTGCGCGAGATCGTCGAGGAGCGCACAGCCGACATCCCCGAAGGCGACCTGCACGTGCTGGGCTACTTCGAGTGGCTGGAGGGCCTGGAGCGTGGCATCGCCGCGCACCACGCGGGCATGCTGCCGACCTTCAAGGAGGTCGTCGAGGAGCTGTTCGTACGGGGCCTGGTCAAGGCGGTCTTCGCCACCGAGACCCTCGCGCTGGGGATCAACATGCCGGCCCGCTCCGTGGTGCTGGAGAAGCTGGTCAAGTGGAACGGCGAGCAGCACGCCGACATCACGCCAGGCGAATTCACGCAGCTGACGGGACGCGCCGGGCGGCGCGGCATCGACATCGAGGGGCACGCTGTCGTGCTGTGGCAGCGCGGCATGGACCCGGGTGCGCTGGCCGGCCTGGCCGGTACGCGTACGTATCCGCTGCGCTCCTCCTTCAAGCCCTCGTACAACATGGCGGTCAATCTGGTCGGGCAGTTCGGACGGCACCGCTCGCGCGAGCTGCTGGAGACCTCCTTCGCCCAGTTCCAGGCCGACCGCTCCGTCGTCGGCATCTCCCGGCAGGTGCAGCGCAACGAAGAGGGCCTGGAGGGCTATCTCGCCTCCATGACCTGCCATCTCGGTGACTTCGAGGAGTATTCGCGGCTGCGGCGCCAGCTGAAGGACCGTGAGACGGACCTGGCCAAGCAGGGCGCGATCCAGCGCAGGGCACAGGCCGCGGCGGCACTGGAGAAGCTCAAGCCCGGCGATGTGATCCACGTGCCGACCGGCAAGTTCGCCGGACTGGCGCTCGTCCTCGACCCGGGAACCGCGGGCGGCGGGCGCGGCCCGGCGCACCAACGGGGCTGGCAGCAGCAGGACGGGCCGCGTCCGCTCGTACTGACGGCGCAGCGCCAGGTGAAGCGGCTGGGTTCCATCGACTTCCCCGTTCCGGTCGAACCGCTGGAGCGGCTGCGCATCCCCAGGTCCTTCAACGCCCGCAGCCCGGAGTCGCGCCGCGATCTCGCCTCCGCCCTGCGTACGAAGGCGGGTCACCACGCGCCGCCACGGCACCGCAAGCAGCGGGCGGAAGCCGCAGACGACACCGAGATCGCGCGGCTGCGCACCGAGATCCGCCGTCACCCCTGCCACGGCTGCGACGAACGTGAGGACCACGCGCGCTGGGCCGAGCGCTATCAGCGGCTCAGGCGTGACACACGCCAGTTGGAGCGCAAGATCGAAGGCAGGACGAACACCATCGCCCGCACCTTCGACAGGGTCTCCGCCCTGCTGACGGAGCTGGGCTATCTGCAGGGCGACGAGGTGACGGACGACGGGCGGCGCCTGGCGCGGCTCTACGGGGAGCTGGATCTGCTGGCCAGCGAGTGCCTGCGCGACGAGGTCTGGGAAGGTCTGCCACCCTCCGAACTGGCCGCCTGCGTCTCGGCGTTGGTCTTTGAGTCGCGTGCCGCGGACGACGCGATGCCGCCCAAGCTGCCGGGTGGAGGTGCCCGGGGCGCGCTGGAGGAGATGGTGCGCATCTGGGGTCGCCTCGACGCGCTGGAGGAGGAGCACCGCATCCAGCAGACCGAGGGTGTCGGCCAGCGCGAGCCGGACCTGGGCTTCGCCTGGGCCGCCTACCGCTGGGCGGAGGGGCACGGCCTGGACTCGGTGCTCCGCGAAGCCGACATGCCCGCCGGTGACTTCGTGCGCTGGTGCAAACAGTGCATCGACGTACTCGGCCAGATCGCCATCGCGGCCCCGGACGGCGGCGGCGTCGCGAAGAACGCGCGCAAGGCGGTGGAGGCGATGCGCCGCGGGGTCGTCGCGTACACCAGCGTGGGCTGACCGAGGCACCCGCAGGTCGCGTGCCACGCGTGCCACGCGTGTGCCCAGGGGCGGAGTTGGATCTCGTCGGGGTGGGGCGGGTGTTGACCCCGGGCGCGCGGGGGCATGTTCACCGAGGCGTCAACTGCCGGGCGTGTACGCGCCGGTGGGGTCCGTCAGGATGCTGGCATCCCGGACGGGTCCCCGTGGCCGTCCTGCCCGTCCGTGACCTGTGTCCCGTGCCGTCCGTGTTCCGTGCCCCTGTGTCCCGTGTCCTCACCGGAGGTCGATGTGCGCACCACGACAAGATCCAGGTACCGCCGCTGGGCCGCCGCGGCCACCGCGCTCGTCGCCGTGGCGACGCTGACGTCGGCGACCCTGGCGCCGTCCTCCCCGGCGCGGAACGGGGACCACAGGGACGACCCGGCCGGCAAGCTGCGCATCACCCAGCTCCAGTCCATGGCCACCCACAACAGCTATCACCGTGAAGTGTCCTTCGCGGAGCAGCAGTTGATGGCCGAGCACGACCCGAACTTCGGCACGCTGCTCTACAGCCACGCCTCCCTGCCCGTGCAGTTCTCGCGGCAGCAGGTCCGCGGGATCGAGCTGGACGTCTTCCCCGACCCGGACGGCGGCCTCTACGCCGATCCGCTGATCCGCAAGGATGCGGGGCTGCCTCCGCCGGCCGATCCGGAACTGCGTCAGAAGGGCTTCAAGGTGCAGCACTGGGCGGACTTCGACTACCGGAGCAGCTGTGTGACCCTCTCGCGCTGTCTGAGGCAGGTGAAGAAGTGGTCCGAGCGGCAGCCGGGCCATGTGCCCGTTCCCATCCTGCTCGAACTCAAAGAGACCGACCCCGAGTTGGAGGCACGCGGCGGCGCCGTGAGCCCGCCGTGGGACACCGCGATGCTCGACGCGCTGGATGCCGAGATCCGTACGGTCTTTCCCGACGAGGCGACCGTCACTGCCGACGACATCCGCCGCCCGGGCGAGAGCCTGGGGGAGTCCGTGCGCAAGCACGGCTGGCCCCGGCTGGCCGGCAACCGCGGCAAGGTGATGTTCCTGATGGACAACGCCGACCAGAAGCTGCAGGACGCCTATCGCGCGGGC
>DATMEI010000756.1:0-3354 GCA_035556995.1 Streptomyces sp. | reverse complement strand
CGTCGGGTTGCGCCCGGCTCCTAACCCCTTCAGCAGTACCTTTGCCGTCCCCGACAGTGTCTCGTTCACCTCATTGAGGTCAAGCCGGGCTGGGGGCGGTCACACCGGCAGCAGCGCCACCCGTCGCCGCAGCAGGTCAAGATAGTCGTCGACGTCCTCGACCTGATCCGGAGCGACGGGGCAGGGGGGCGCAGCCAGCGCCCGGTCCAGGATCGCGCGGGCGGTGGCGGGTGCGTAGTCGCGGTAGTGCAACCCGTGCCGCTTGGCGACCTGCTGGTACTCGGTGCGGATCTTGTCCGGGCGATCTGTGGGGAAGCAGTCCTTCACCCCGCCGCCGAGATCGTGGTCGATCAGCACGACGAATGCGTGGACCTTTCGGCCGTAGGTGAAGGTAACCGCGATTCCCTCCTGGGCGCCGAACTCGTCGACGAACCCGAAGGACGGACCGACTTGGGGCATGCCCAGCTCACTCACCCACGGACGGTCGGTGAGTCCGGCGGCAACCAGCCGGTCGGCAGCATCAGCCGCCGCGAGCTGAATCTCGGGCGGGCCCAAGACCGCCAACACCCGCAGCATGGCCAACGCCTCAGGCTTGGCGGTGCTCTCCGCCTGCCCGATCAGCCCGACGAGGATCTCGGGCACCTCGTCGGGATCCGGCGCGGCCTGGCGCATCATGCCCAGGAACTCGGCCCCAGCCAACTCCGCGCTCACCGTCTCCGCGCCCGGCTTCAGCAGCGGCGTCCATTCCTCCAGCAGCCCGGCCAGGGACTCCTCCGGTGACGGCAGCATCCCCGCCTCGACCAGATTCCGCAGGGCCTCCTCGGCATCACCCGCACTGTCCAGCGCCCGCAGGACCTCCGCGGGCGCACCCGCGGAGGCCAACTGCGTGCGCAGCTCGACCAGTTCGTCGCCGCCGGGCCGCCCACACCCGTCGACGACGGTGAGTCGCCTGCCGTTGCTCTGTTTTCCGTGCCGTGTGCTAGCCACGCGCGCATCCTGCCACGCTGCGGGCATCGCACTTGCTTCAGCGGCACGGGTCGAGGTGTCAGGGAGGACACGGTACTTGCGGACGCTCGCGGTCACCCCCGGTGCGCGCCGCCCGCTCAATGATCATGTGCCCGTGAGGTAGAACTCCAGGCGCACGGCTGGGTCGTCCGGCAGGACGATCGTGCGCATTCCAGGCCGCCACCTCGCCGGCAGCAGGATGTACCGGTCGCTGGCCCGGACTAACAGGCGAAGCCCGTCGTAGCGGTAGTAGCGGTTCTCTTGATCGTCGATCAGCACGGTCTCCCGGATCCCCCCGCCTCTGAGGTGCAGTGGGTTCGGCGCGAAGACGACGACACCCGTGAGGGACGCGGGCCGCCGCGCGATCTGTTGAGCGTCCTCGAAGCCGCGGATCTGCGCATAGACCGCCACCGACCACACCAGCGTCAGGGTCAGGAATGCCGCGAACGCAAACCGGGTAACGATGTCAATGACGTCGCTGCCACCCAGCGGACGGAGCTGTGTTTCGCTCGCGGCGCGCCACAACGACGTGGCGTAGCCGATGAGCAGGACGCCCAGCCCGAGCGACAGGGGGATGACCGGCCACGCGACCCGGTAGGTGACCACGCGAAGGAAGCCGAGCAGACCGACGACGGTCAATGCTGTCCCAGCCGCAACCAGGGGGAGGACTGTCCGCTTCCGCCATCCTCGCTCCATCACCTTGATCAGCCCGAGGTGGGCGGGGACCGCAACGAAGATCACCAGCAGGAGCAGTGCAGTTGGTCTGAACGTCTCGTTGATACTGCGGAACAGGTAGTCCTGAAACGAGAACCCCAGGACGCTGTAGTGGATGCCGAATGCCCCGTAGGTGACGCTCGCGCGGGCCCAGCCGAAGTAGATCATCAGCGCCGTGATCGCGGTGACCGGCGCGACGACCTTCCCGGCGAGGTGAGCCAGCCGTGACAGGCCCCCCGTTGTCCCGGTCGTCCGATCCTGCGCCCCCGTCCCTCCGTCATCGCGCATCGGTCCGATCATCCAGCCGAGGTGGTCGGCGCGTTGCCGCTGGTGGTCGTGGCCGCCGGCGGCTCGCTTGGCGCCGGTGCGGCTGACGTTGGTACCGGCGGCTCGCTTGGCGCCGGTGCGGCTGACGTTGGCGTCGGCGGCTCGCTTGGCGTCGGTGCGGCTGACGTTGGTACCGGTACCGGCGTCGTGGTCAGTCCAGGTGAGGTGACCGGTGGGGATAGCGGCACCTGCGTGGTTGGTGACACCGGCTGGGTGGTCGTGACCGGAGGGGTGCACCGTGCGAAGGAACGAGACGGCCCCACCGCACGGCAGAACTGCGCGATGATCACATCCTTCTTGTCCGGAGCGGACTGCAGCGCGTTCTCCAGGGAGCTTTCCGCCGCCTCCTCGTCACCGATCACTGCGTACCCGATGGCTTGAGAGCGGTAGATCAGCGTGGCCATCTCCTGACGTACGTCGTGCGGCACGGCCTCGATGGCGCACTCACCGTCCTGGAGCGTCTGGAGTCCTGTATCGATGTTCCCGCGATTGACGTCCGCGACGCCTTGGACCGCGTCGGCGACACACCTGGTCGCCGGGCTCGCCCCGGCACCAGCGCGCTGGGCCGTCTCCGCGGCGGCATCGAAGTCCCCTGCCCGCAGGTCACGCTCGGCCTCCTGCAGGAGCACGCGCGCAGGATCGGGGAAGTCGTCCCCACCGGTGAGCGGCACGATCGTGCCGAGAGGGACGACCGGATCGGCCAATTCGTCGCTCGCCGTGCAGGCTGCGGTCAGGAACACGACGGCTACGACCGGTCCGAGGAGTGCCACCGCGAGCGGCTCCCGCGCAGCGACCCTACGGATCGCGGTCACGCGTCTCCATAATCCGGAGCACGATGCACCTTCGCCAATCTAGCGGAACGAGCGGAGATCCCGCCCGGTCACGGCCCGGGACGCGAGCGATCCCGGGCCGGTGGTGTTCCGCGGAACACCACCGGCCCGGGATCGTCGGGGGCGAGATCTCCGAGCTGCGCGAAGTTGCAGCGACCCGCTAGCTGCATCCCTCCCAGCTAGTCGAGCTGGCCACGGAGGGCGCCATGCTCATACCTGGTCGAGTGGACGTTGAGGTAGAAGTCCTCAGGATTCTCGATGATGTCCCGGATCTTCTCGCGGGCGCTCATGTGGCCCTCGTGGCCTCTGTCGTCTTCCACGCGAACGCAGCCCCAGGTCGCCTCTCGCTTCCCGGTGAAGTGTTTGTCGTTGAAGAGATCGATCGCATGCGGGCCGTCCTTGCCCCGAGGCGCGACGTGCAGATGTGCGGCGGTGACGTAGCCCTCAAGGTCCCTCCACTCGATGAAGTAGCAGGCCG
>DATMEI010000755.1:0-3015 GCA_035556995.1 Streptomyces sp. | reverse complement strand
ATCTCACGCCCGAGGAGAAGTTCGAGGTCTTCGGCGACTTCGACCCCGACGAGTACGCGGAGGAGGCCGAGCGCCGCTGGGGCGGCACCGACGCGTTCAGCGAGTCGCAGCGCAGAACTGCCTCGTACACCAAGCAGGACTGGCAGCGGATCAAGGAGGAGCAGGAGGAGTGGGGCCGGCGCTTCACCGCGCAGATGGACAGCGGCGAGGGCCCTGAGTCCGAGGCCGCGATGGACTTGGCCGAGGAGCACAGGCAGCAGATCTGCGGCTTCTACTACGACTGCACGTACGAGATCCACACCGGTCTCGCCGAGATGTACGTCGCCGATCCGCGCTTCACCGCCACCTACGAGGCGATCAAGCCGGGGATGGCCGAGTACCTGCGCGACGCGATCCTCGCGAACGCGGTACGCAACGTCTGATCCCGCGCCCCGGGTGAAGTCCAGGGGATGAAGTCCACGGGGTCCCGTCAACTCCTTGACGGGACCCCGCGTGCGTCGCGCCGCCCCCGTATCCGGATGCCGTCAACTCCCGTCCACGTCTCGTCCGTTCTTAGACCACGTGGGTCAACATCCCTCATCCCGAGGCCTCCCCCTCGGTGCGCCACGTGGCTGGCGGCCGTGCGCCCCACGATGTTGGTGACCGTCATGCCCGACGACGGGCGCGGGTGACGGGGACCGGCGACGGGCGACGGGCGCCACGGGAGAGTGAGGGGCATCGCGATGGCCGAGCTGTATATCGACGGTGAGTGGATCGGGGCCGTCGCCGGCGGTCTGCGTGATGTGGTCAACCCCTTCGATGCGTCCGTCATCACCACCGTCGACGAGGCGGACGAGACGGACGTCGACCTGGCCGTACGGGCGGCCAAACGGGCCTTTGAGCGCAGCGACTGGGCGTGGGCGCCCTCCCGGCGCCGTGCGGACGTGCTCTACCGCGTGCACGAACTGCTCCTGCGCGACCTGGAGCAGCTGGCACGTATGGAGACCCTCGACACCGGAAAGACGCTGGCCGAAGCACGGCTCGACATCGAGGACATCGCGAACGCCTTCCGCTACTTCTCCGAGATCGTGGGCAAGGAAGCGGGCCGGCTCGTCGACGTCGGGCCCGACGTGCTGAGCAGGGTCGTGTATCAGCCGGTCGGCGTGTGTGCGCTGATCGCGCCGTGGAACTACCCGCTGCTGCAGGCGTCGTGGAAGGTGGCGCCCGCACTCGCCGCGGGAAACACCTTCGTGCTCAAGCCCAGCGAGACGACACCGCTGACGACGATCGCGCTGATGGGTCTCCTGGAGGAGGCCGGTACACCGCCGGGCGTCGCCAATCTCGTACTCGGCGCGGGCGCTTCGGTCGGCGCGGCCATGAGCTCGCATCCCGAGGTCGACATGGTCTCCTTCACCGGTGGCCTCGCGACCGGCCGGAAGATCATGGAGAACGCGGCGTCGGGTGTGAAGAGCATCGCCCTGGAACTGGGCGGCAAGAACCCCAACATCGTCTTCGACGACGCCGACTTCGACGCCGCGCTCGACTACGCCCTGGACGCCGCCTTCCTCCACTCCGGGCAGGTCTGCTCGGCCGGCTCGCGGCTCATCGTGCAGTACGGGATCCACGACCGCTTCGTGAACGAACTGGCCTCCAGGGCCCAGGCGATCCGCCTCGGCGACGGTCTGGAGCCGCTCACCGAGAGCGGGCCGCTGAGCTCCGCCGAGCACCGGGCGAAGGTCGAGAGCTATCTGGAGATCGCCCGCATGGACGGGGCGCGGCTGGTCACCGGCGGAAGGCGGCCGGACGATCCTGAACTCTCCCGTGGTTTCTTCCTGTTGCCCACCGTCTACGCGGACTGCAAGTCCTCGATGCGCATCGTCCAGGAAGAGGTGTTCGGGCCCGTCGTGACCGTCGAGCGCTTCTACTCCGAGGAGGAGGCGCTGGAGCTGGCCAACGACACCCGCTACGGACTGGCGGGCGGCGTGTGGACGACCGACGCGGGCCGTGCCCAGCGGGTGGCGAACCGGCTGCGTCACGGCACCGTCTGGATCAACGACTTCCACCCGTATGTGCCGCAGGCCGAGTGGGGCGGCTTCGGCAGGTCCGGCATCGGACGTGAACTCGGCCCGACGGGGCTGCGGGAGTACCAGGAGGCCAAGCACATCTACCACAACCTCTCGCCTGCTCCCTCCGGCTGGTTCAAGGGATGACGGCGGAGTACCGAGAGCACAACACGCGGAGACGAGCGCGGACGTGAGTGACGGAAGCAGAGACGACGAGGCCTACGACTACGTCATCGTGGGCGGCGGCACCGCCGGATGCGTACTGGCCGCCCGGCTGACGGAGGACCCGGACTGCCGCGTGTGCGTCATCGAGGGCGGGCCCAGCGACGTCGGTGACGAGCGAGTGCTGCGGCTGCGCAACTGGATCAACCTTCTCGAGACCGAACTCGACTACGGCTACACCACGGTCGAGCAGCCACGCGGCAACTCCCACATCGTGCACTCACGGGCCCGCGTGCTGGGCGGCTGCTCCTCCCACAACACCCTGATCAGCTTCATGCCCTTCCCGCAGGACCTGGAGGAGTGGGTGCAACTGGGCGCCGCGGGCTGGGATCCCGGCACGATCCTGCCGTACCGGGCGCGTCTGCGGAACACCATCCAGCCGGTCGCGGAGAAGGACCGCAACGCCGTGGCCCACGACTTCGTGACGGCGGCGGTCGACGCCCTCGACGTCCCCGTCGTCGACGATTTCAACGCCCGCCCCTTCACCGAAGGCGCGGGCTTCTTCTCCCTCGCGTACGACCCCGCCACCGGGCACCGCTCATCGGCGTCCGTCGCCTATCTGCACCCCGTGCTCACCCGCCCCAACCTGACGCTGAAGCTGGAGAGTTGGGCGTACCGCCTGCAGCGGGCGGAGGACGGGCGCCTGACCAGGGTGCACGTGCGAGGCCCGGGAGGCACCACCGGCACCGTACGGGCCGAGCGCGAACTGCTGCTGTGCGCAGGGGCGGTCGACACCCCGCGGCTGCTGATG
>DATMEI010000754.1:0-3202 GCA_035556995.1 Streptomyces sp. | reverse complement strand
AGTCGTCCAGTGAGGATTCCGCTGTCAGCTCGCGGCCCCGTTCGACTTCCTTGCGCCAGTCGGCCAGCGTTTCGTCGATGCCCTGGTCCGGGGAGAGCGTGAAGCCGTCGTCTCCCCACGGCTCGGACATCACCTGTACGTCCTGTCCGGCGAACACCCGCTGGAACCAGTTGCGTTCGACCCCCGCCATGTGCTGGATCAGTCCCAGGAGCGTCATCGACGACGGTTCCACCGAGGCCAGGCGCAGCTGACTGTCGTCCAGCCCCTGGCACTTCAGCACGAGTGTGGCGCGCTGGAACTCCAACCAGCTTTCCAGCATGGCGCGTTCATCGGCGTGCGGAGGCGGAAGGGAGCGCCCGTCCAGTGTCGTGGTCATGCGCCTCAGCGTTCCACGGACTCGCAGGCGCGCGCGGGGAAACGTCGGAGAGCTTCGCGGTTCTTGAAGTACTTGCAGTACCTACCGCCGCTTGCCGCCGCTTGCCGCCGCTTACCGCCGGGGACGCCGCCTCGGCAGGGCTTCCTCCTCCGGACGCGGGACGCCGCCCTCCGGCACGGTCTCGGTCTCCGGTACGCCCTCGGCCTCCGGTGAATCCGGTGAGAGTGCTCCAGGTGCGGGCCCCTCCGGAACGGCAGCCTCCGGCGGGAGGGTCACCTCCGGTACGGGTCCTTTCTCCCTGGGCTTCTTCCGCCCACCGTCGCCACCCCCGTCGACGCGGTGCTCCGCACCGTCGTGGGGGCTCTCCAGGAAGCGCAGCAGCTCGACGGGGAAGGGCAGCACCAGCGTCGAGTTCTTCTCCGTGGCGACGGATGCGACCGTCTGCAGAAGCCGCAGCTGCAAAGCCGCCGGCTCTTCCGACATCTGCTCGGCGGCCTGCGCGAGCTTCTTCGACGCCTCCAGCTCCGCGTCGGCGTTGATGACACGGGCCCTGCGGTCCCGCTGCGCCTCCGCCTGCCGGGCCATCGAGCGCTTCATCGTCTCGGGCAGCGACACGTCCTTGATCTCGACGCGGTCCACGGTGACGCCCCACTCCACCGCGGGGCTGTCGATCATCAACTCCAAACCCTGGTTGAGCTTCTCGCGGTTGGACAGCAGATCGTCCAGCTCGCTCTTGCCGATGATCGAGCGGAGGGACGTCTGTGCCATCTGGGAGACCGCGAAGCGGTAGTCCTCTACGCGGATGATCGCGTCCGCGGGCTGGACGACCTTGAAGTAGACCACCGCGTCGACCCGCACCGTGACGTTGTCGCGGGTGATGCCTTCCTGGGCCGGGACGGGCAGCGTGATGATCTGCATGCTGACCTTCTGCATCCGGTCTATGCCGGGCACGATCATGGTGAATCCGGGTTCCTTGAGACCTGACCGCAGCCGTCCGAGCCGGAAGACCAACGCCCGCTCGTACTGCCGGACCACGCGCGCCGCGGAGAGGGCCAGCAGGAAGCCCACCGCGATCACCGCCACGATCACGCCGACCACTACGTCCACGACCATCACGGCCTCCCGTACAGCACTGCCGTACAAGTCCGGCAGTCACGTACAAAACCTTCCTCAACGGTAGCTCCGTTCGAGGAATCCAGTCGAAGAGTGCCCGGACGGTGACCTCTCGGTGGCACACGGTGACCGTCCTCGCGCACGCATCTGCTCCGCGCCTCCGATGACTTCGGCTGACGTGACGGGTCTGCCTCTGCGACGAGAGAGAAAGCCGTATGCGCCCGTACGCAAGGGAGCCCGCACCATGACCGACCCCTCCAACGTCGACGTCGTCCGCGCCTGCGTGGAGAGCTACGTCGCGCAGGACCGCGAGACCGCGGAGCAGCTCATCGCCGACGACTACGTCTTCACCAGCCCGCAGGACGACCACATCGACAGGGCGGCGTTCTTCGACCGCTGCTTCCCGACGGCAGGCCGCCTCCGCTCGCAGGAGATCCTGGCCGTCGTGCCGGCGACGGGCGATGACGTCTTCCTGCTGTACGAGTACGAACTGAAGACCGGTGAGCGCCACCGCAACGCCGAACTGAGCACCGTACGGGACGGCCGCATCACAGAGACGCAGGTCTTCTTCGGCGGCCGGTATCCGCAGGGCTGAAGGCGGGCTGAAGCGTTGAGGAGCGTCAGCCGGCGGGGGTGCGTACGGACGGCTCGCGCCGTGCAGTCGCCCACACCAGCAGGGCGAACCCCAGCGCGAACCCCAGCATCGTCTGGACACCGCGGGGCATGAAGATGTGGCTGTCGTAGAACGACCAGCAGCACACGAGCAGTACGAGCGTCCCCGGCAGCACGCGCGCCCCGTACCGGATGAACAGCGCGACGGCCGCGGCGATCACGCCGACGCCCAGACACCACACGCCTGCCTGCCCGAGCGCGTCACCGGTGTGGAAGATCGGGTTGACGACCTTGCGCGGGTGCGCGCCCCCGTGCTGCTCGGCGATCCCGGCGGCGATGCCCGCGACGGCGTCGAGTCCGGTGTAGAAGGTGGCGTAGCCGAAGGCGCCGACCCAGGCGACGACGGTGGCGAACCCGGCTGCGCCGGCGCGTGGACGTCCCCACAGCGGCACGATCAGGCCCAGCGCCAGCAGCGGCCAGACCGGGATCAGCCAGATGTGCAGCTCCGTCCACGCCTCGGCCGTGGACGGCCGCAGCCCGCCCGGGTGCACGAGCCCGAACCCGGCCAGCACCAGCGGCGCGACGACGACGAGGGCGATGTTCCGGACGAGGGGTTTTCGGCTGGGAGCGGGCATGTGCGCGATCGTAGGGGTGCGGAGGGCTGCTTGGGGGAGTCAGGCGACGCAGGTAATCGAACGGTCACATCCGGACGTCACGCCTGCGGGGTGCGCTCCATCCACGCCTGCCAGGGGCGGGGCGGTTGATCACGGGAGCCTGCTCTGCCTTGTGCAATTCGCTGACGCGGGTGCTGAGCTCCTCAGCGGTGGAAGCGGGAACGGTCCGGAACGTCCGCCGGCCTTCTGAGGCTCTCCATCAAGTGACGTTGATCGCTTGGCGTGTTGAGCGAGCATCCGTTGATCTCTCCAGGCCCGGCCCGGACCACGCTTAGACTGCGCCGGACACTCACCGTGCCGCAGGCCCGTCCGCACACACCGACCGGAAGTCGAGGACGCATGCGTATCAAGCTGTTGGGTAATTCCGGGCTGCGCGTCAGCGAACTGTGCCTGGGGAGCATGACCTTCGGTCGCGAGACCGACGAGG
>DATMEI010000753.1:0-6168 GCA_035556995.1 Streptomyces sp. | reverse complement strand
TCCTCCCTGGGCCGCAGCTCGGTGCGTGCGGTGCAGCGCATCCTGCCGACCATCCTGGACACCATGCTCACGCGCGCCGTGATGCCACCGGCGCTCACCCCTGTCGCCACGGTCCGCTTCCACCGCGCCGCGCGGGTGCTGCGCCGCACGATCCGGAACGTGATCGCGCAGTCCCGCCGCGACGGCGAGAGCTCCAGCCTCACCGCACGGCTGATGGCGGCCCGCGACCCGGAGACCGGTCAGTCCCTCACCGACGTCGATGTGCTGGACGAGGACGCCACGATGCTGTTCGCCGGCACGGAGACGACCGCCTCGACGCTGGCCTGGGCCATGGACCACCTCGCCCGCCACCCCGAGGCGGAGAAACGCATGAGGACCGAGATCGACAGAGTGCTCGGGGACCGGCAGGTCACGTATCAGGACGTCGCCAAGCTCAAGTTCACCGAGGCCGTCGTGCAGGAGGCGCTGCGTCAGCACGGTGTAGTGCTGCTGATGAGGCGTACGCACGCCCCCGTCACCCTCAGCGGCGTCCGGATCCCCGCCGGGACCGAGGTCGCATTCAGCCTGTACGCCATGCACCGCGACCCGGCCGTCTACCGTGATCCCGACACCTTCGATCCGGATCGGTGGTCGCCGGAGGGCCGGGCGGCCATGTGCCCTCACGCGCACATGCCGTTCGGTGCCGGTACCCGCAAGTGCATCGGAGACCGTTTCAGCGTGGTCGAGAACGTGATCACCCTGGCCACTCTCTACCAGCGCGGCCGTTTCGCGACGGTGCCCGGCCGCCCCGCACCGCGAGAGCGCCTCGCAGGGCTCGCAGGGCCCGATGGCGTCTACCTGTCCTGGCAGCCTCACGCGAGAAGCGAGCGGGCAGCCGCGTAGCGGCCGGACGTACTCGAAGACACCCGCTCACGCAGACGAGTTGGCGGTGACCGGTGACGCCTGGAGGGCTTCACCGGTCACCGGCCACCGGTCACGGCCTGCCGGCTACTCCTCGCTGTCCGTGTGACGGCGCCCGTTCGCGGGGGCCAGAGCGTTCAGCTTCGGCATCAGCTGAGCGGTGAGAAGCGTGGAGAGCGCCGAGGTGTCGCCACCGCTGCCGTCGGTGCGGATCACCACCGGCTGCGGGGCCCGGCCGGCGAGGATCGCGCCGACCTCCAGCCGCCGGCGGGCCAGCTCGTACTGGAGCACCGCGCGGTTGTCGCGGTAGGCCTGTGCGAGCCGGCGCTGCGCACGGGCCTCGTTCTCGGCGGAGATCAGGCCGCTGCGGCCGCGGGTCTCGATCTCGAAGCGCACCTTCTGCGCGTTGGTCTCCTGCTCCTCCAGGAGCTGCGCGACGTCCTCGCGGGCCTTGTTGAGCGCTGCCTTCACCTCGACGATGCGCGCGTCGCGCACCTTCTTCGCGCGCTCGATGTCCATCTGGAGGCTGTCGATGCGGCGCTTGCGGGTGAGGCCCCATTCCTGGTCGTAGGCGGTGCGTTCCTTCGCGACGCGTTCCCGTGTGGACAGATGCTGCTGGTACTGGGCGGGCAGCTGGACGTCGGGGATGTTGGAGCCGGTGATGCGCACGCCGTAGCGGGAGAGCTGACGGTTGAGCAGCTCCTGCATGTCGGCGACGTCAGAGCCCCGCAGGTCGTAGGCCCGCTCCGTCTGCACCTGACGGCCACGCTGCCGGATGGCGTCCTGTACGGCGTTGGACAGCACCAGGTCGAAGTTGCCCGCGCCGATGGTCCGTACGAACAGCACCGCGTCGTTGATGCGGAACTTCAGGAAGAACTCGATGGACCGCAGCGGCACGTTCTCCTGCGTGGGGCAGGCCATCACCGGGGCGGAGTAGGGGACTTCGGTTGCGGTGTCCACCACGAAGTCCACCCGGGACCAGGGGTGCCAGAGGTAGTGCCGGCCGGGGTCCAGGGTGCGGGTGACGGCTCCGTAGCGGGTGAGGACGCCGTTGGTGCCCTGCTCGATCTCCGCGATGGAGGAGCGCCACCACCACAGCATCCCGGCGAGCAGCAGGACCGCACCGCCCGTGTAACTCACCGCGGCCAGCGCTCCGTAGGCGATGTCGGCCGCACCGCCGGCGTCCTGCTCCTTCAGCGTCAGCATCACCCCGGTCAGCACCCCGAACAGGCCCAGCCAGAGCAGCAGCATCCACCACAGCCTGCGCGTGTGCTTGGGGATGATGACGGGGATCAGTTTGTCCGTCTCGCCGCCGCGCAGGAGTTGGCGGATCTCGCTCCAGGGAGCGACCACTTCGGAGATGACCGACCTGCGGTTGCGTGTGGCGCTCATTCTGCGGCCTCCTCGGATGCGGCGACGGCCGGTGCTTCGCCGGCCGGCTTGCCGGCTGCTGCCGCCTCGGCGCGCTCGCTGTCGGTGGCGGCCGGTACGGTCGGGCGTTCCGTCTCCAGCAGGGCGTTGATCTCTGCCTCGCGTCCTGTGATCCGGTCTGCGACTTCCTCCAGACGGGCGCGTACGGACGCCATGTCCGAGTCGGAGAACAGCTCTGCGCCCTGCTCGCCGATCAACTCCCGTGCCAGCGCGAGGAAGTCGACGCCGACCGCGCCGTCGGACTCCGATACGGCGCCTACGCGCACGAGCCGCGGAAGATGGTCCGCGACCTCCTCCAGGGTGTCGAGTACCTGCTGCTGGTAGCGGTACTCCAGGATCTCGGGCGCCTCGGCGGCGGTGACGGCGCGGATGTCGAGGGCCTGCGCCTCCAGGAGCGCGGCGTTGGCCTTCGCCTCCGACTCGGCCTGTACGTAGCGCTGACGGGCCGTTGCCTGAGCCCGGTTGGTCTCACGCTCCACGGCGGTGTCCATCTGCGCCTGGTACTGGGCGATGTCCGCCATGATCGCCGAGAGGGTCTCCTGGCGGGAGGCCAACTCCTTCGTCAGATCGCCCTCGTCCTGTTCCTTACGGAGATGGAGCGCGTACTCGTGGGTGTAGGCGTCCTTGGCGACGCGCACCATCTCCGGGGCTGCCAGGTCCATGCGGTATGCGCGGTCGGCCGGTTCGGCGTGGGTGATGTTGGCGTTGGTCAGCTCCACCGCGGGACGGAACTGCTGATTCAGCTGCTCCAGGAGGCGACCGGTGTCCTCGCCGACCATGTCGTAGATCTCAGCGGCCTCCTGCTCGTAGATGAGGCTGCGGATGGTCTCGCTGACGGCGTTGCTCAGCTTCTCCTCGAACCCGCGTACCGCGCCGAGGGTGTAGACGAACTCCACCGGGTCGCTGATCCGGAACTGGATGAACAGATCGATCGAAGCCTTGACCCCGCCCTTGGTCGGCGCCTCCCGCACCGGTGCGTTGAAGGGGTACTCGCGGGTCGTATTGATGATGTACGAGACGCGCTTCCAGGGGTTCAGCAGAATCACACGACCCGGGCCGGTCACCTGCTCCAGCTTCCCGAACCTGGTGATCAGCGCCTGGCATCCGTCGGGCACCATCACCATGCCCTGACGCCACCACACGAAAGCGATCGCTGTCAGCGACAGGACCCAGTAGTGGATACCGAACAGCGGGTGGGTGAGGAGCGCACTGTCCGTGGCGGATATGAGGGCGCTGCCGACGATTCCCAGCACGAGCAGCAGCAACACCGGCAGCATGCTCACGAACGAGCGGCCCTTCGGCAGGACCATGGGACAGATCGCGTGGACCTTCTGGCCGTTCTCACGGCGCTGCTCGCTGCGGTTGAGCACCTCCCGGGCTTCGCTCATCGCCACGGACTGCTGCGTCATCACCGTGTTGATGTCGCCGCCCTGTTCACGCGCGGCGGGGAAGTCGGCCGGGTCCAGGCCGTCGCCCTGCGAGCGCCCCGACTCGTCCGTAGCGCCCCCGCCGGCCTTCTGGTCCCCGTCGCCGATTCCCGTCCGGCGCCGCAGCTCTCCCTCGGCTGCTGCGCGTAGTTCGGCGTTGCCGGAGACTTCCCGCGCGATTTTTTTCGCGGTCTTGCTCACTGCCATTCCCCCTTGACTGCTTTTGTCCGGTCCTTCGTGCCTTCGTTTCCCGGTGCCGGCTGAAACGACATCACCGTCCGTACGCACACGTCGAGTCAGGCGCAGGACGAAGAACGCGCGCCGGACGGCGATGACGTCAGCAGCCACAATGACGCGGCGCGACGCGGCCGAAGACGGCGGCCGGGCACTCGCGTTCCCAGGACACACTACGGGCCCGAACTCTCCACACAGCTCGCATTACTGAACAGTTGATCGAGTAGGACCGAGCCGTCCCCGGGCCGGTCACACGCGTCAACTCTCCTCAGCGGAAGGCAATAGGGGAACCGCGGAGCCGGTTTCCGCTGAGACGGATTGCTTTACGGCGATCTCGCACCGCTCGACACATTCCGCTTTTCGATGTCGCGGCCATCGTTCCTCTCGGCGCTGATTCAGGTGATTTCGGACGGTCCTGCGCTGACCTGCAAATTTCCCGAACCCAAATGGACTGCGGAGCGCACCCGTACGAAGACCTTGTGTCAACAGGTGATCGGTTCCGACTATGCTGCCGAGAGCCCGGTGGGTCAGCAACTCGCCTGCCATGACGCCGACTTGGTAGATGCCTGGGGCACCTGACGGGCCTGCCGCGCTGCCCCGCATCGGCTGCTCACCAGCTTTCCGATTGATTTGAGGACCCCGATGATTCGAGCTGGATCGTCACCCAGCGGTCAGCGGTCCGGCCCGGTAATCGTGTGGTTGCTGCCGGCCGTCCTGATGATCGTTGCCGCAGCGGTCGCCACGGCCTTCGTTCCCGAGGACGCACGGATCGCCGTCGGCCTGTGCGGTCTTGTCGCGACAGCCGTTGTGGCGGCCGTCGCCGCCGAAGTGGCACGCCGGGGGCGGGCGTTGGCGCTGCTGCGGGCCCAGCACGCCGAGCAACTGTCCGTGCTTCAGAACCGGATGCAGCAACAGGAGCGCGCCACGGTGCAGTTGGCCAAGGACCAACTGCCGGAAGCGGTGGAGCGCCTCCAGGAAGGCGAGTTCGCCGAGGAGGTCCTGGATTCGATACCCGGCGGTGAGGGTCTCAGCACCGAATTCCAGGCCGCGCACCGGCAGTTGCTGCGATCCGTCGTCGAGGCCGTTCAGGCCGAGGAGACCATGCGCGATTCCGCGCAGCGCGGTGTGGTCAACGTCGCCCGGCGCGTCCAGGCCATCGTCCACCGGCAGGCAACCGACCTGCGGACCATGGAGGACCGGCACGGCCAGCACCCGGACTTCTTCGCCGACCTGCTGCGTCTCGACCACGGCACCGCGCTGATCGGCCGTCTCGCTGACAGCATCGCCGTGCTCGGCGGTGCCCGGCCGGGCAGGCAGTGGAGCAGGGCGGTTCCGGTCTACAGCGTGCTGCGTGGCGCGATGTCACGCGTACTGGACTACCAGCGCGTGCAGTTGCACTCGGTGGCTGACGTGGCCGTCATCGGCCCGGCGGTGGAGCCGCTCATCCACGCGCTCGCCGAGCTGCTGGACAACGCGACGCGCTACTCCCCGCCCAAGGCCCGCGTCCATCTGACCGCGGGCGAGGTGCACGCCGGCATCGCCATCGAGATCGAGGACGGTGGTGTCGGCCTGAGCGAGGAGGCACGGGAGCGTGCCGAGCTGAGGCTCAAGGAAGCGCAGGCAGGCATCGACCTGAACGACCTGGGTGAGGCACCGCGCCTCGGTCTGGCCGTCGTCGGGCGGCTTGCCCAGGCGTACGGCTTCCAGGTCTCCCTGCCGCCTTCGGCGTACGGCGGAGTACGCGCGGTGCTGGTCATACCCAAGAAGCTGATCACCACTGCGCCCGCGACCGGACTGGCTCACGGCATCGGCGCGGGCTCGGGTGTGGAGGGGTCGCGTGAGGCCGGGGCAGCCGAGCCGCGGACACCCTACGCAGAGCCGACGGCGCACCGTCCCGAGGAATTTGCCCAGGCCCTCCCGCCGCACGCGCCAGCACCGGACGCATCGGACGCACCGGACGCACCGGACGCACCGGACGCAGCCCCAACTCCCGCTCCGCAGAGGGCGGTTCCCGCCGCCCCCCACCCGACGGCCGCCTCGTCCCACTCCCACGACCCCTGGCTTCCGGAAACCGGCCCCGCACGGCAGGAAGACGACGTGCAGGACGAGACACCGCCAGTTGTCGAGCGCAACGCCAAGGGACTGCCCCAACGTCGCCGCCGCAGCCCCAGCCCCG
>DATMEI010000752.1:0-6686 GCA_035556995.1 Streptomyces sp. | reverse complement strand
CGACAGGCGCGACTTCACCGCTCCCGGGCGGCAGTTGAGGGCAGTCACCTCCGAACTCTCGCTCGCGAGCGGCTCGGCAGGGGCGGCGTCAACGGCCCGCAGCGTCCAGGGCCGCCTGGCTCAGCCCAGCGCGTCCATCAGGGCGGTGACACAGGCATCCAGCCGCTCCTCCACGGCTCGCGTCGTCAGCTGTGCCCTCCCTGCCTCGCGCCATGGCTGCGGCACCAACGCAGCACGTGCCGCTGGTAGTTCGGTATCGATGAGCGTGAGTTACCGCATGGCTGTGGCCAGGACGTCGTCGCCCAGGCGCCGGAGTACGTCGGTGGCCAGGCGGTGGCGGACCAGCTTTCCGTCTCGTTCCGAACGCACCAGGCCGACTTCCCGCAGCTGGCGCACCGTTCGGGAGACCTGCGGGGTGGTGGAGCCGAGGCGGGCGGCGAGTTCTGAGGTGGTGATGGGTTCGCTGAGGAGGTGGCGGCACAGCTCCATCCGGCCGGGAGAGGCGAGCACCGCGAGCCGGTCGTGGAGCTGGCGCAGGCTCAGCTGACCGCCCGGGGCCAGTCCGCGGGGGGCGTACTGGACGACAACGCAGGAGGGGTGCTCGTCCTTGACTGTCAGGTGCGGCCACACTCGCGCCGAGGGCACGAGCACGAGGGGCCGTGGAGCGATCTTCACCTCGCGGTTCTGCAGCTTGTCCAGGCGGACGCGCTGCCCGGTGCTGACCCGGGCAGCGGTGGGCAGCAGATCTGCGAGTACGTCGGCGGGAGAGCGGCGGGTGAGGTCGCGGCGGACCTCACGGGCTCTTTCTTCTAGCACTGGCCGCAGCTCGCGCCACGACTCGGCGAAGAACGCCTGATCCGCGGCGCGTAGGGCAGCAAGCAGCCGGGCCCGGAACACCTCGGGATCGTCGAGCAGCTGCCGTGCCAATTCACCACGGGCGTAGGAGCGGCGCGTGCACTGTCGTACGAAATCCTCGGCGGCTGAGCGGCTTTCCAGCACCTGGTGGGCTTCCGGAACGAGGACGGCGGTGGTGCCGAGGACACCCGGTGCGACCAGGCCGGTGAAGTCGGCGGGCCGCAGCTGCTCGATGCCGACGAGTTCGGCTTCGAGCGTGGGGGCCAGCGGCAGCGCGCGGGGGAAGAACAGGCGGCAGCGGAATCGGGCCCACAGCGGGGCGTAGCAGGTCAGTTCCTCGTGCAGCTCCGGATCCACAGCGGCGGGGCCCGTCCAGCTCGCGGACTCCGGATGGTGCTCGGGTTCGGCGAGCACATGCAGGGCGGCCATGAGTTCGGTCAACGGGGAGGGCCCGACCGCGATGTTCTCGCGGCCGAGCTCTCCGACGTCGAGGATGATGCTCATTGTGCCAGCGTATGGGGCTGTCGTCAGCGGACGGGGGCGCCGGGGCCGAGCGGTATGCCCAGCGCGTACCAGGCGAAGAACAGCACCACCCAGACCACCAGCATCACCATGGCGATCGGCAAGGTGAAGGACACCAGGGTGCCGATGCCGGCCCGGCGGCTCTGTGTCTGCAGATAGCCGACGCAGAGCATGAACGAAGTGCTCATCGGCGTGATCGCGTTGGTGCAGGAGTCTGCTATCCGGTAGAGCGCCATGGTGGTGGCCGGGTTGGTCCCCAGCAGCATCAGCATGGGCACCAGTGCGGGAGCGGCCAGCGCCCACAGTGCCGAGCCGCTGGTGATCAGCAGGTTCATGGCCGCGATCGCCGCGATGAGCACCGCGAACAGGACGAGGGTCGGGGCGCCGATCTGCCGCAGCAGGTCCGCGCCGCCGACCGCCAGCACCGTGCTGATCCCGGTCCACTTGAACAGCGCGAGAAACTGGGAGACAGCGAAGAACAGCACCAGCAGCGGTGCGATGGAGCGCACTCCCGCGGCCATGAACTCCGGAACCGACCGGCTGCTCGTGATCCGGCCGGTGACGAGCCCGTATGCGGAGCCGACCAGCAGGAAGAAGACGGTGAGGAAGACGGCGATGCTGTCGAGCAGCGTGGACTCGACGATCGCCCCGCCCTTGCCGCGCAGTGGCGAGCCGGTCGGCAGCATGGCGAGGACGAGCAGAGCGCTGTAGCCGAGCGCCACGAGTCCGGTGATCCGCAACGCGCGGGTCTCGGTGCGAGGCGCGGTCTCCGAGACCGCGCCGGCCTGCCCGGGTCCCACGAGATCCTCGTCGGGCACCAGCAGATGCTCCCGCCTGGCCGACACCTTCTCCACCACCAATGTGATGGTGCCGGCGAGAACGAGGGCCGAGACGGTGGTGAAGTACATGTTGTCGGTGGCCCGCACGACGACGCTCGGGTCGACGAGCTGCGCCGCCTCGGTGGCCACGGCCGCGTAGAGCGCATCGCCGGGCGCTATGAGCGGGTTGGCATCCCCGGCGGCGTTGATCGACACGAATGCGACGATCATGCCGAGCATGGGCGAGCGGCCGACGGCGCGGAATGCCATCGCTCCCAAGGGGATCAGCACGATGTACGCCGAGTCGGACATGAACTTGCCGAGCACACCACCGAGCGCCACACCGAGGACAACGGTGCGCGGGGAAACGTTGGCCAGCGTGCGCCTTGCCAGCGCCTCGAACAAGCCCGACTGTTCGGCGACGGCGACGCCCAGCATCACCATCAGCACCGGACCCAGGGGGCCGAAGGTGACGAAGGAGTCCTGCGCACCGCCGATCAGGTCCTGCACAGCCTGAGCGGACAGCGCGTTGCGGACCCCGATCATGCTGCCGTCGGCAGGGCTCTTGACTTCGATGCCGCTCATGGCCAGCGCCCAGCTGACGAGCGCGACCAGCGCACTGAGGATCCAGAACAGCCAGAACGGATGCGGCAGTGCGTTGCCCGCTCGCTCCACGAGGTTGAGCAGTCGCGTCGTGCGACTGTTCCGGCGCTCGTCGGGCTGTCTTTCCTCGGTCTCTATCCCGGTATGGCTCATGACTTTCGCCGCTCCTGGGTTGTGAAGGTGGCCGCACCGTACGGAGGTGGCCTGGCCGCCGTCACTACTGCTCGCGACAGTTGACCGGATGAAGTCAATGGTCAGCGGCTTGCGAAGGCGGGGCAAGGGGCGCGCACCACCGTCGATTGACTGCTTCGCGGCAATCGATGGCTGCTCCGCCGTCACGCTGCTTACGCTCCACCCCGTGACAGCACCCCACACAGAATCTTCCGCTCCCCAGGCCGAACGGTTGGACGGCGGTGCGCCGTGGCGCACCGCCCTCTCGGTCCCGATGCGCGACGGTGTCTCCCTCGCCGCCGACCTGTACACGGCATCCCCGCAGTGCGGCCCGCTGCCCGTACTGCTGGAGCGCTCCCCGTACGGCCGCCGCAGGCAACGCGGATCCGACCAGGACCGGCACAACGCCCCTGTGCCGCGGCCGGAGGAGATCGCGCGCTACTTCACCGAGGCCGGCTACCACGTCGTGCGGCAGGACTGCCGTGGGCGCGGGGGCTCCGGCGGAACGTTCGTGAAGTATCTGTGCGAAGGGCCGGACGGTGCAGACACCATCGAGTGGATCGCCGCCCAGCCGTGGTGCGACGGCCGCGTCGTGACGACGGGCACCTCCTACTCCGCGCATGTTCAATCGGCCGCCGCCGCCGAGGGACCGGCGCATCTTGCCGCGATGTTCCAGGATTCGGGCGGTCTCGCGTCCGCATACGAGACCGGTATGCGGATGGGCGGTGCCTTCGAACTCAAGCAGGCCACGTGGGCACTGCGCTGGGCTGCCTCCAGCCCCGAGGCATACGCGGACCCGGTGCTGGCGGAGGAGCTGCGCCGCATCGACGTTGCCGCGTGGTTCACGGCGATGCCCTGGCGTCCGGGCTGCTCGCCGCTGCGGCATCTGCCCGTGTACGAAAAGTTTCTGCTGGAGCAATGGCGCAACGACGCCTTCAGCGCGTACTGGCGCACCCCCGCCATCTACGGTCGCGGCCATTACGACCGGTTCCCGGACGTTCCAAGCCTGCACATGTCGAGCTGGTACGACCCCTACGTGCGGTCCACCATCGAAAACTTCCGCACACTGCGGGAACTGAAGCAGTCCCCGGCCTACCTGGTGATGGGACCGTGGACACACGGCCACCGATGCGTCACCTTCGCCGGCGACGTCGACTTCGGCCCGTCCGCGACCCTCTCCGGCAACCTGGAGACCTCCTATCTCGCCTTCCGCCGCCGCTGGTTCGACCACGCGCTGGGGCGGCCCGATGCCGAGGACATGCCGGCGGTCCAGTACTTCCTGATGGGAGGCGGCGACGGGCGCAGGAACGCAGCCGGACGAATGCGGCACGGCGGCGCCTGGCGCACCGCCACCGAGTGGCCGCCGTCCGGCAGCCGGGAAGCGACGCTGTACCTCACCCCTTCCGGCAGCCTCACCCCACATCCTCCGCGGGAGCGGGAAGCCTCGGTGGCCTACGACTTCGACCCGCGCGACCCGGTGCCCACCATGGGCGGCCAGGTCACCTCGGGTGAGCCCGTGATGAGTGGCGGCGCCTTCGACCAGACGGCTCCCGACGAGCGCTTTTTCGGGGCGCGCGAGCCCTACCTGCCGCTCGACTCCCGCCCCGACGTGGTCAGTCTGTCCACGGATCCTCTTGAGAAGCCCGTCGAACTCGCCGGCCCTGTCACCGCCCGCCTGTACGTCTCCACCACAGCGCCCGACACGGACTTCACCATCAAGCTGATCGATGTCTGTCCGCCCAATGTGGACTATCCGCACGGCTTCGCGATGAATCTCACCGAAGGGATCTTTCGCTGCCGCTTCCATCGCGCGTACGACGAGCCCGAATCCCTGGAGCCGGGCAAGGTCTACGAGATAGAGGTCACCTCACCCGACACCGCCAACCTCTTCGCCGTCAACCACCGCATCCGGTTGGACGTTTCATCAAGCAGCTTCCCGCGTTTCGACGTCAACACGAACACGGGAGAACCGGAAGCCACGACGCGTCGCGCCGTGATCGCCACCAACCGCATCCACATGGACGCCGCCCATCCGTCGACTCTGCTCCTCTGGATTCGGGAGTCTCCAGGAGAGGGAACGAATGCATGAGGGGCCCCTCGACTGAGACCGGGCGCGACCCTGTGCTGTGTCGGAGGTGCAGACGTCGCAGGGTTCGATACAGCGGCCGGGTTGCTTCCGGAGTTGCCGCACTTCGCGGATGGTGAGCCGGTCGCCGTCGGACATCCAGCAGTCGGCGGTGTGGAGGATCCCGAGCCGGGGTGTAGACGTCGATCATTGATCACCCATCTCTCGCACTTACGTTTGCGCCTGACCGTATGTCAATTGACCTCATACATACGGCTCTTGACGGATTGTCGAGCTTGTCCCCTCGAGGACAGCCGAGTCAGCCGTGCGGACCCAGATTTCGCAGCCTGGTAACTCTGCAACAGGTACTTCACTGACGCGTGCACGCACGCGTGACAGGGGCGACCCCGGCCGCCTCGAGGACGATCGCCGTCTATCGCTTGTCCGAGGGCCAACGGTGACCACGCCCAGCCAGCTGACCCCACGAACACCGCCATGGTTGAGGAGCGCAATCGAGGATCAGTACCCGCAGCATGTGGGGACCACTTGGGGACCACACGCTCTGCACGATGCCGAACAACCCCAGTGAGGGCCCAGTGGGCCGCCGCGCCAAGCGTCGTTGACGCTGTTGACCGACGTCCTGGCAACTACCACCGCCTTCAACCTCCGGGGCTGTTGCACGGCTCGGCGGGAGTCAGACGTGGAGATCCACGCCCGAGCGTTGCGTCACCCAGCTACGCGAAGGCGTCGCGGGTGGCTACATTGACGTTGCAACAGGCAATACCCCGTGGGCATCTTCCGCTGCATGCACTCGGCGGTCACTAACCGCGGCCTGTACTCACTGCCGCCGGCCCTGGACGCCCGACCGGCGCACGTTCGCGGCCGCCCCCCTTGAAGGCCAAAGGAAAACGCCCGCTGGAACGGACTCGCCGCGAGCGTCAGAGGGGTGGCGTGAGCCCCGTTGTCAGGTGAGTTCTTTGGTCATGAACACACGACTGGTACCAGGCGGATGGCACGTATCTCGCCGAAGACACGCCATGCGTTCCTCTCATAGAAGCCAGGGGCCTGAAAGCTGAGGGTGTACAGCACGGCGCTGAGGCATCCACGCCGGCGCCCTTCATCCTCCGCCGCCCTCAGGACCTTCCTGCCGAGACCAGAGCCCCGCAGCGGCTGGCAGGTGAAACGAGTCCACGAACAGCAGACCCAACGACGTGCGGCCGCTCAGACCGCCGAGCACCCGGTCGGTCTCGGAATCCTTGACCAGAACAGCGAGTTCACGCTCATCATCAGCTTCGGTCTCGTGCACGTTGAACTCACCAAGCGCACGCGAGATCACGGCAGGATCTTCCGCAGCGGGGGCATCCGTGATGCAAAGGCTGGGGGTGGCCATGCGGTGCGGTCCTTCCTCTTGGGTTGCTGGTCTGCGGTGAGATCGGTCGTCACTCCGTCAACACGCTGCTCGGTCGCGCTGCGGGGACGGCCCGTTTGTGGCCGACGAGGTTGGGTGCGTTGGGGGTCGGGCGCCATGTGGCGATGAGGGCTGCAGCGAGCAAGAGTTCCGCGAGGTCACCGCCGTAGTACATGAGCTGCGCCCCGCCTTGGACCTGCGCGATGGGCGCGCGTACGTCGATGAAGAAGCCGCCGTAGATGAG
>DATMEI010000751.1:0-4550 GCA_035556995.1 Streptomyces sp. | reverse complement strand
GT
The DNA here is from genome assembly GCA_035556995.1 of Streptomyces sp. Taxonomy (GTDB): domain Bacteria; phylum Actinomycetota; class Actinomycetes; order Streptomycetales; family Streptomycetaceae; genus Streptomyces. The sequence goes on along the minus strand of DATMEI010000751.1, from coordinate 4,548 downwards.
CCACCCCGACGTACTTGGTGAACTCGTACGTCTTGCCCTTCCGGGCCCGGAACGAGACGCCTTGCTCGGCCGTCAACTTCTCGGCGGGACCGGCTTTCTGTTCATGTTCTGTACGCACTCCGGGTCCGGGACGCAGCGTGGACGCCACCGCACCGTCGGTCTTCGTGCCGTGCGTACGGAAGGCCACGTCCATGGTCTGGTCCCCCGGCCGCGACGACTTGTCCGTACGGTCGCCGCCTCCGGTCTGGGAGATGCGGCGGGCGCCGCGGCCGTCGAGTACGTCGGTGACGCGTGCCTTGCCGCTCCAGTGCGGCCTCATCGAGACCCGGACGGCACCGGCGTGCTGGTGGTTGCGGTCGGCCAGCACCTCGTAGGTCAGGTCGGTGGCGCGCCCGTCGGCTGCGGTCCAGGTGAGCGAGGTGCGTACCAGGCCCTCGCGCAGGCGGAGCGACTGCTTGTAGTCCGAGATGCGGCCCGCCGGGGTGCCGGAGGAGAACGTCTCGCCCGACTCACCCCCGGTGGCCACGTTCAGGGTGGTCCAGGTGGGGATGGCGGCGAGGGCCTGCCGGTTCTCGGCGGTCTTCTTGTTGTGGGCGTAGAGCCCGGCGACGAACGACCCGTCGTAGCGCGGTGTGAACAGCGGCCACCCGGTCTTCTCGCCTCCCGCGGAGTAGCCGGAGCCGGCTGCCGCGATGCGCTGGCCGAGATAGCCGTTGCCGACGTAGGCGCGGTAGCTGTCGTCCGGATCTCGGTCGCGGGAGGAGAGCACCCAGCCGTCACCGCCGCCGGAGGCGGGTTCGGCGGAGGCAGCGGAGGCGGAAGCCGTGGGCGTTGCGGCCGTCGATCCCTGCGGCACCGCTGCCACCAGGGCGCAGGCGAGCAGCGGAAGGATCAGGCGGGCGTGACGGCGTGCGGGTCGGAGCATGGACCGAACCTAAAGTTATGAACACAACCAGTCAACAGTCGATCCATTTCTCTCAAACTTTTGAACGCTGCACGGTCGTACGGACAGCTGCCGGCTCCGCCTCCCCCGCGAATGTGCGCCACAGCCGCGCGTACTTGCCGTCCTGGACGAGCAACTCCTCGTGTGTGCCGTCCTCGACGATCCGCCCGCGGTCGACCACCACCACCCGGTCCGCACGTGCGGCCGTCGTCAGCCGGTGCGCGACGACGAGGGTGGTACGGGTGCCCGCCAGCCGGTCCGTCGCCTGGTTGACCATCGACTCCGTGGCCAGGTCGAGGGCTGCCGTCGCCTCGTCCAGCAGCAGGATGTCCGGGTCGACCAGCTCTGCGCGTGCCAGCGCGATGAGCTGCCGCTGCCCGGCCGAGAGGTTACGGCCGCGCTCGGCGACGGTGTGCAGATAGCCGTCCGTCAGGGTCGCGATCATGTCGTGGGCGCCCACCGCCCGCGCCGCCGCCTCGACCTGGGCGTCGGTCGCGTCCGTACGGCCGTAGGCGACGGCGTCGCGCACGGTGCCCGGGAAGAGGTAGGGCTCCTGCGGCACGACACCGAGCCGGTGCCTGTAGCCGGCCAGGTCGAGCGTGCGCAGGTCCGCGCCGTCGACGAGGACAGCGCCCGTGGTCGGGTCGTAGAAACGGGCGACCAGCTTGACGAGGGTGGACTTGCCCGCGCCCGTCTCGCCGACGAAGGCGACGGTCTGCCCGGCCGCAACGGTCAGGTCGATGCCGGACAGCGCCTCTTCCTCGTGGGTGCCGCCCTCGGCTGTGGCGTAGCTGAAGTGCACGTTCTCGAAGGTGATCTCACCGCGCAGCGCACCCACCTCGCGCGGCTCCTCCGGCGCCGGGGTGGTCGTCTCCTCGCGCAGCAGCTGCTGGATGCGGCCGAGCGCGACGGACGCCTGCTGGTAGCCGTCGAAGACCTGCGAGAGCTGCTGCACCGGTGAGAAGAACAGCTCGATGTAGAGCAGGTAGGCGACCAGCCCGCCTGCCGTGAGAGTGCCCTCGTCGATCCTGCCCGCACCGACGACGAGCACGGCGGCGGTGGCGAGCGACGCGAGCAGCTGCACGAACGGGAAGTAGACCGAGATCAGCCACTGCCCGCGCACCCGCGCCTGCCGGTAGCCGTCGCTGCGCTGTGTGAACCGGTCGGTGCCGCGGCGCTCGCGCCGGAACGCCTGCACCATGCGCAGCCCCGCCACCGACTCCTGGAGGTCCGCGTTGACCACGCTGACCCGCTCACGCGCCAGCTCGTACGCCTTGACGCTGTGGCGCCTGAAGTAGACCGTGCCGATGATCAGCACCGGCAGCGTCGCGAAGACGACGAGTGCCAGCTGCAGGTCGAGGACGAACAGTGCGACGAGGATGCCGAAGAAGGTGAAGACGGAGACGACTGCCGTGACGAGCCCGGTCTGCAGGAAGGTCGACAGCGCGTCCACGTCGGTGGTCATCCGGGTCATGACCGCACCGGCCAAGTGGCGCTCGTAGTAGTCGAGTCCGAGACGCTGCAGATGCGCGAAGATCTTGATCCGCAGTGCGTAGAGGACGCGCTCACCTGTACGTCCGGTCAGTCGCATGGCGACGAACTGCGCGGCCCACTGACCGATCACCACGAGCAACGCCAGTGCGGACGCCGTCCAGACCGCGCTGAGAGCCGACTTCTGGACGCCGTCGTCGATGCCGTTACGGATCAGTACGGGCAGCGCCAGCCCGAACGCCGCGTCGAGGGCGGCGAAGAACAGGGCGAAGGCGAGGGCAGCCCCGAAGCCGTGCAGCAGCCGGCGCAGACCGTATGACTTCTCCGCGCGCTCAGCGCTCTCCTCGTCGACTGCGGGAACGTCGTCGGCGGGCGGCAGAGCAGCCACCCGGGCGAGCAGTTCGGGACTGCCCGGCATCGAAGCCATCTCGGCGGCGAAGCCACCGGGACGTCCGGACTGTGCGGCGCCGATGTCGGAACGTCCGGCTGCGGGCACGGCTCCGTCCCCGGACGCGTCGTCCTTGCGCACCCACAGCTCCGGGGTGACCGTGGCCGGTGCTGTGCCCCTGCCTGGAGCGGCAGCGACTGTTGCGACGTCCGCCGAGACACCGGCCATAGCGACGTCCACTGCGGCACCGGCTGTTGCGACGTCCGCCGTGACACCGGCCGTAGCGACGTCCACTGCGGCACCGTCGACGAGGCCGTCGCACGCATCGGCAGCGCTGCCGGGCGTCGTGGGAGCCGGCATCCCGGTTGCGGCGAGACCCGCAGGGTCCCGCTCGACCTCCCCCAGTTCGTCGGGGTCGGTCAGCAGCCGGCGGTAGAGCGCACAGCGCGCGTCGAGTTCCTCGTGTGTGCCCACGTCGGCGAGGCGTCCGCCGTCCAGGACCGCGATCCGGTCGGCGAGCTTGAGCGTGGACTGCCGGTGGGCGATCAGCAGCGTGGTACGTCCCGCCATCACGCTGCGCAGCGCCTCGTGGATCTCGTGCTCCACGTGGGCGTCGACGGCCGAGGTGGCGTCGTCCAGGAGCAGCAGCCGCGGATCGGTGAGGATGGCGCGGGCGAGCGCGATGCGCTGCCGCTGACCGCCGGAGAGCGTGAGCCCTTGCTCGCCCACTGTGGTGTCGTAGCCGTCCGGCAGGTCGTTGATGAAGCCGTCGGCCTGGGCGGCGCGTGCGGCGGCCCGGATCTGTGCGTCGGTGGCGTCGGGTGCGCCGTAGGCGATGTTCTCGCGGATGGTCTCGGAGAAGAGAAAGCTGTTCTCGGGTACGAGCCCGATCGCGGAGCGCAGCGAGCCCAGGGTGAGATCGCGTACGTCGTGTCCGCCGACCCGGACCGCGCCGCCGGTCGCGTCGTAGTAGCGGGGCAGCAGCAGGGCGAGCGTGGACTTGCCGCTGCCGCTGGAACCGACGACGGCGACGGTCTCGCCGGGCTCGACCCGCAGGCTGAACCCGTCCAGAACCCTGCTGTGCGCGCCTGCCTCGTCGCCTCTCTCGTATCCGAAGCCGACGTCGTCGAACTCGACGGACGCCTCGGCGTCCGCGGGCAGTTCGCGGGCGTCCGGACGCTCGTTCATCTGCGGTTCGGTGTCGATCAGTTCGTAGACCCGCTCGACACCTGCCCGCGCCTGCTGCCCGACCGTCAGCATCATGGCGAGCATCCGTACGGGCCCGACGAGCTGTGCGAGATAGGTGGAGAAGGCGACGAACGTGCCGAGCGTGATCTGGCCCTGCGTCGCCATCCAGCCGCCCAGCGCCAGCATGCCGACCTGTCCCAGGGCGGGAATGGACTGCAGGGCGGGTGTGTAGCGGGCGTTGAGACGCACCGTGCGCAGCCGGGCGGCGAACAGTTCGCGGCCGATGTCACGCAGCTTGCGCTTCTCCTGACGCTCCTGTCCGAACCCCTTGACCACCCGCACCCCGGTGACCGACCCGTCGACGACGGACGCGACCGCTCCGGCCTGCTGCTGTGCGTACCAGGTCGCGGGGAAGAGGCGGGTGCGGCTGCGGTCGGCGATCCACCACAGGGCGGGGAAGACGGCGAGCGAGACGACGGTGAGGAGCGGGGAGAGCACGATCATCACCACGAGGGCGACGGCGAACAGCAGCACGTTG
>DATMEI010000750.1:0-12798 GCA_035556995.1 Streptomyces sp. | reverse complement strand
GGCCGTCGGGTCGTAGCTGCGCAGGAGACGTACCTTTGCCGCGTCCTGCTGCGTGGGGGCCATGGCGCGCAGTTCGCGCTCGTGTCCCTCGTCGAGCGCGACGATCAGGTCGTGCTGCGCGAACCAGCCGGGCTCGAACTGGCGGGCGGAGTGGACGAGTTCGTAGCCCGCGTCCTCGAGCGCGGCGGACGTGCGCGGGTCCGCCGGGTCTCCGACGTGCCAGCCGCCGGTGCCCGCGCTGCTGCTGGTGACCTCGCCGTCAAGGCCGGCATCGGTCACATGGGCGCGGAAGACGGCCTCGGCCATGGGCGAACGGCAGATGTTGCCGGTGCAGACGAAACAGACGCTGTAGGTGTCCAAGTTCCTCAGTCCCTCAAGTCCCTCAGTTCCTCGGTCCCTCAGTCGCGGTCGGGCAGCACCATGTGCAGCGCCCAGGCCACGATCGAGATGATCAGGCCGCCGAGGAAGGCCGTACCGAAGCCGTCCACGTGGAAGCTGACGTCGATCTTGTCCGCGACCCAGGAGGTGAGCATCAGCATCAACGCGTTGATCACCAGCGTGAAGAGGCCCAGTGTGAGCACCAGCAGCGGCAGGGAGATGAACTTCAGCAGCGGCTTGACCACGAAGTTCACAACCCCGAAGATCAGCGCCACGATGATCAGTGTCAGGGTCTTCTCGCCGGTGCCGGCGCCGGTCAGTTCGATGCCTGAGACCAGCCATGTGGCCACCGCGAGGGCAGCTGCGTTCGCGAGCGTCTTGATGAGGAAATTCGTCATAGTGTGATCGTGGCAGAGCCGGACTCAGAGGTCACACGGGGTCCTGGCACAGAGAGCGGATGAGACGGGGTGGGCGGCGCCATGAAAGAGTTCCGGCTGGATGAGCTGGAGGCTCAACGGGCCGCGCACGACGGGGCCTACCTTCAGTTCCTGCGGGAACGTCACATGTCCGCCGGCCTCTACGCACTCGACCGCGGAACCACCGACCCGCAGCAGCCGCACAAGCAGGACGAGGTGTACTTCGTCGTCAGCGGCCGGGGCGCCATCACCGTCGGGAACGAGACGACGGCCGTCGCCCGCGGCAGCATCGTCTACGTGCCCGCAGGGATGCCGCACAAGTTCCATCACATCAGCGAGGACCTGCGGATGATGGTCGTCTTCTCGCCGCCCGAGGCCTGATCGCGACGTTCGCGGAGCGGGCCGGCGCGGTGTGCCGGGTCAGGGTCCGGGTAGGGGACGGCTCAGGGGAGGACGGGGGACGGTTGCCCTCCCGGTTCGAACGCGGGCGCTCTAGCATCGAAAGCGGAATGCGGCGCATGCTGCCGCGAAGCTCGCACTTCACCGGCCCGCACTGCGGACCGGCCGGCAATCGGGAGCAGTTCATGGACGCCAAGGGGATCATCAAGAGCCTGCCGTGGTGGGTGAAGTGGGTCGCGATCCCGCTCATCGCGGTCGTGGTCTTCGGCGGCCTGATCGCCAGCGTCGTCGGCTTCCTGATCGGTCTGCTCTTCAAGCTGCTGATCTTCGCGGCCCTGGTCGGCGGCCTCATCTACGTGGTGCGTCACTTCACTTCGGCTTCCTCCTCTTCCCGCCGCGACGACTGGTGACGGGGGCGGGCGCTCCTGCGCCCGCGTCCTGTGATGTGTGCGCGCCGTCGGCGGCGGGGACGCCGTCCGTACGGCCCGTACCGCCCGTAGCGCTCATGCCGCCCGTAACCCCGGAAGCAACGGTGCGACGGCGGTCAGCGGAGACCACCAGTGCAGCCAGCAGCGTCGTCACCGGCACCGAGGCGACAAGGCCGATGGAGCCGACGAGCGTACGGACGATCTCCTCGGCCACCACCTCGCTGGTCGCCACCGTCGGCACGCTGCTGTGCGCGATCGAGAACAGCAGCATCAGCGGCAGCGCCGCACCCGCGTAGGCCAGCACCAGCGTGTTGACCACGGAGGCGATGTGGTCGCGGCCGATGCGCATCGCCGCCCCGTACAGCTTCCGCCAGCCCGCCCCGGGATCGGCCGCCTTCAGCTCCCACACGGCGGACGTCTGCGTGACGGTCACATCGTCGAGCACACCCAGGGAACCGATGAGCACCCCCGCCAGCAGCAGGCCCTGGATGCCGATGTCCGGGAAGAGGCCGTGCACGAGACTCGTCTGGTCGTCGGTGTTGCCCGTCAGCCGCGCCCAGTCGATGAAGAGCGAGCCGAGGACCCCGATCAGCAGCAGCGAGATCAGCGTGCCGACCACGGCCACGGACGTACGTGCCGAGAGCCCGTGGCAGAGATACAGCGTCGCCAGCATGATCGCGCTGCCGCCGACGACCGCCACCACCAGTGGATTCGAGCCCTGGAGTATCGCGGGCAGGATGAAGAACGACAGGACCGCGAAGCTCACCGCCAGACCGGCCAGTGCGAGCAGTCCGCGCATCCGGCCCACCAGGACGACGAACAGCGCGAAGACACCCGCGAGCAGCACTGTCGGGACGTCACGGTCGACGTCGATGACGCTGTAGCGCAGCTCACGGGGCGCGTTCTCGGCGTAGGCGACGACCACCTCCTGCCCCGTGGAGTAGGTGCGGGTGGCGTCGGGCGGTACGACCTCGGTGAACTTGTCGCCCTTGTCCTTGCCGCCGGTGACCTCGACGGTCGCCTTGCGGCAGATCCCGCCCGCCTTGCCGCCCGCACCCTGGGCCGCACCGGATGACTGCCCGGGCTGCCCTGAGGGCTGCTGTACGTTCACGTCCTTGCAGTCGACTTGGACCACGGCCGTCACACGTGCCGGGAAGGTGGGCCGGTCGAAACCGACGCCGCTCTCCTCCTCGTGCCCCGGCACTCCGCCGGGCCACAGCACCACGAGCCCGGCGATGACCGCCGCCGCGAACGGAATCACCACCGCCGCGATGATCTTTCGCAGATGGCGGGAGACGGGCGCGGGCGGACCGTGGCTGTGGGCGTGGGTGTGTGCATGGGCCTGCGCGTCGCCGTGGGCGTTGCGGTGCGCGTTGCCGGGTTCGTGGGCTTCGTGGTGTTGTTCCTGCTCAGGCCCCTGTCCCGGAACCCGCCCAGGGTTCGCCGGGCCCGGTGTCTGCCGGTCGGAGCGGAACGGAGGTGACGGAGTCATGCCCCGATCATCGCAACCACGCGAGGGGCCCTCTGTTCAGCACGGCCGTTTTGGCATTAGCGTGAGTACGCCTTTGCAATCGCGGGAGCTCCGAGCACGGGGCTGAGAGGGCGCTGACCTCCGTTCAACCGGATTCACGGACAACGGAGAAGGCTGCGTCGACCGCCGAACCTGTTACCGGGTAATGCCGGCGTAGGGAGTTGGTCTCATGACCATGCAGGATGCACACACGCCTTCGTCCGCCACATCCGAGACTCGAGAACTCGGCTGGCACAAGGGCTATCTGAGCGGATCGCGCCCGGACCTGCGGGTCCCGGTCCGCCGGGTGCACCTCACCAACGGCAAGGACGTGACGCTCTACGACACGTCCGGGCCGTACACCGATCCCGCCATCGACAACGACGTGCGCCGCGGGCTCGCCCCGTTGCGCCAGAACTGGATCATCGAACGCGACGACACAGAGGAGTACGCGGGCCGTGAACTGCGGCCCGAGGACGACGGACTCAGGCACACCACACCACGTGGCGGAACGGCCAGGAGCGGAGCGACCGATCTCGCCGGCCTCGACGCCGTCTTCCCCGGTCGCGCCCGCAGGCCCCGCCGTGGGCGCGAGGGTCCCGAAGGCAACACGGCCGTCTCCCAACTCGCCTACGCCAAGCGCGGAACGGTGACGCCGGAGATGGAGTACGTGGCGGTGCGCGAGAGTTGCACGCCCGAGTTCGTACGGGATGAGATCGCCGCGGGACGTGCCGTACTGCCCGCCAACGTCAACCACCCGGAGACCGAGCCGATGATCATCGGCAAGAACTTCCTGGTGAAGGTCAACGCCAACATCGGCAACTCCGCCGTCACCTCCTCCATCGAGGAGGAGGTGGACAAGATGACCTGGGCGACGCGCTGGGGCGCCGACACCGTCATGGACCTCTCCACGGGACGCAACATCCACACCACCCGGGAGTGGGTGCTGCGCAACTCCCCCGTCCCCATCGGCACCGTCCCCCTCTACCAGGCCCTGGAGAAGGTGGACGGCAAGGCGGAGGAGCTGAGTTGGGAGGTCTACAAGGACACCGTCATCGAGCAGTGCGAACAGGGCGTCGACTACATGACGGTGCACGCGGGGGTGCTGCTGCGCTACGTGCCGCTGACGGCCCGCCGTAAGACCGGCATCGTCTCGCGCGGCGGTTCGATCATGGCCGCCTGGTGCCTGGCGCACCACCGGGAGAGCTTCCTCTACACCCACTTCGCCGAGCTGTGCGACATCCTGCGCGGCTACGACGTCACCTTCTCCCTCGGCGACGGCCTGCGTCCCGGTTCCATCGCGGACGCCAACGACGAAGCGCAGATGGCCGAGTTGGACACCCTCGGCGAACTCAACCGCATCGCCAAGGCCCACGACGTACAGACCATGATCGAGGGCCCGGGCCATGTCCCGATGCACAAGATCAAGGAGAACGTCGACCGACAGCAGAAGGTCTGCGAGGAGGCGCCCTTCTACACCCTCGGCCCGCTCACCACCGACATCGCACCCGGCTACGACCACATCACCAGCGGCATCGGCGCGGCGATGATCGGCTGGTGGGGCACGGCGATGCTCTGCTACGTCACCCCGAAGGAACATCTGGGCCTCCCCGACCGGGACGACGTGAAGACGGGCGTGATCACGTACAAGATCGCGGCCCATGCGGCGGACCTGGCCAAGGGCCATCCCGCGGCACAGGACTGGGACGACGCCCTCTCGGACGCCCGCTTCGAGTTCCGCTGGGAGGACCAGTTCAACCTGGCCCTCGACCCCGACACGGCACGCTCCTTCCACGACGCGACGCTGCCCGCGGAGCCGGCGAAGACGGCTCACTTCTGCTCGATGTGCGGGCCGAAGTTCTGCTCGATGAAGATCAGCCACGACATCCGCCGCGACCACGGCGACGAGCTGTCAGCTGGGGAGATCGAGGCCGGAATGGCGGCCAAGTCCAGGGAGTTCGCGGAGGCCGGGACCATCGGAAACACGGTCTACCTGCCGATGGCGGACTGACCGCATTCCGGTCACCGGTGGTCGTGCCGCACGGCACGGCCACCGGTTTCGCATGTGCGGCACGCCATCGTCCATGCCGACAGGCATACGCAAACGGACTTACCTACTCCGCTTGCGGAGCGTCAGGTGGGCCCGCAGCGATCTCCCCCGCCCGGCCGCCGGACGCCGGCTGGGCCAGGGGCGCGGACGCGAACACCCCGGGCACAGCAGGCGGTTCGAGGCTCCCCCCTCATGCCTCGAACCGCCCGGCCACGGCTCAACGCGTGAAGAACCGCTCACACCAGGTTAGTTGACTCTGCGTCAATGTCCAGTGACTGTCGCGACATTATCGATATAGCTCTGTGGAGATTTTCACTCTTGCGACACCCGCCTGTCATCGGATATCGGGCCTGGTCGGCGGTCGGGGCGCGAAATCGTTCTTGACGGGCCTGCCCGCCGGAGGCCGGGCGCTTCCGGCGGGCAGGTGGAGCGGGGAAGTTGACCGGTCCTGACAGGTCCGGATGTCCTTACGTCCGCGGGGCGGTGTTTGACGCACCGTCCCGCGGGCCAGACCTCATCCATGGCCGATGAACGTCCCGTGGTCAAACGCACCGCCCGCGCCATCCTGCTCGACGGCGGCGGCAACGTCTCCTTGGGCGGCGGGCAGGCCGCCGGTCCCGTGGACCCTCCTCACTTCGTCCTGATCAAGCGGACGAAGCCCGGCCGCGAGCCGTACTGGATCACTCCGGGCGGCGGCGTCGAACCCGGCGTGGACCACACCGTCATCGACGCTCTGCACCGCGAGGTGGACGAGGAGCTGGGCGGGAAGGTGACGGATGTCGTCCCCGCCTTCGTCGACACCGTCCCGCACACCACGGAAGGCGGCGAGACAGGCGTGAAGGTGCAGCACTTCTTCGTCTGCCGCCTCGCCTCGATGGACCTCTCCCGCAGACACGGCCCGGAGGTTGAGGAGCCGTGCGGCGAGTACGACATCGTGCGGGTGCCCTTCACACGTGAAGGCATCGCCTCGGTCGAGGTCGTACCTCCGGCGCTGCGGGCGTATCTCGACACGAACATCGAGGGCGTGCAGGCGCTGCTCGCCCCCGACTTGGGGTGAGCCGGGAGCGGCGCGGGCATCACGGACGCCACGGACCGCGCGCGGCGCGAGTCGTGCAGGCAGTGCCGGATGATCCGTCCGGCACGGGAGCTCAGCCGAACCAGCCCTGGAACGAGTTCCGTTCGCTCTCCGCCCCCCGGCGCTGTGCCTCGGCCAGGGCCCGTTCGGCTTCCTGACGCCAGGCGGCGGGATCGGTGGCCGCGCCCACGTGCAGGGCCGAGGAGACCCCGCCGCGTGCCGCGATCGCGCCCGACGCACCGTCGGCGGCGGTCGGGTTCGAACCGGCAGGCCAGACCGAACCTGCGCCCCATGCCGAGGCCGAGTCGGTCTCAGCACCCGACTCGCCCTGTCCGAGGGGGACATAGGGAAGCTTGGGCGGTGGTGGCATCTCGGGCACCTGCCACACCGTGTCGGACCCCGCTCCCAGCAGTGCGTCGCTGATCTCGGGAATCGCGGGCGTGCCGTCGGCGGCCGGCGTCCCGAATGCGGCATCCGTCTCGTTCAGGGAAGTCGTTCCGAGCGCATACGCCGACGGTGAATGCGCCTCCTCCCGTCCGTAGCCGGGCAGTTCGTCGTACGCGGACGACGATTCGACGCGCTCGCGCCCGACGGTGGACGGTTCCGCGACCGGTACGTCCGGCACGTCCGTTGCGGCAGGCACGTCCGGTGCTGCCGGTACGTCCGGCGCGTGCTCGCGCGCACCTCCACCGCCAAGCTCAGCCGCCGCCACGCGGTCACGTGCGTCCCGTGCCGAGCCGAAGAAGTCGCCGCCCTTGCGCTTGTAGTCGTCCGTGCCCCAGTCGCGGGCTGTGCGCTTGGGCGCCCGCTGCAACTGCGGTATGTGCTTGGCGCAGTGGATGTACGCCTCTTCGACCTCCACGCGTACCCACAGCTGTGCCCGCCGCCCCGGAACCGGGTCCTGGGGCAGATGCGAGTGCAGCGCCCGCATCTCGTCGTCCTCGACGATGGTGGCGCTGCCGTTGATGTGCAGACCGATACGGGCGCGCGTGAAATCGATCAGCATGATGCCCAGGTGCGGGTTCTCCTCGATGTTTCCGAGGCTGGCGTGCACACCGTTGCCGCGGTACTCCGGGTAGACCAGGGTGCGTTCACTGATCACCTGAAGGAAGCCCGGCGGCCCCGCGCGGAAACTGCTGTCGCACTCGCCTTTGCTGTCCGAGGTCGCGAGGAAGAACATCTCCTGGCGCTGCACGAACTCGCGCATGCGCTCGTTGAGATGGTCGAGCACCTGCTCGTCGTAGAAGCGCTCCGCGCGATCGGACGTCCGGAGCCGGCGCTGCAGCACCCGCTCCCCGTCACTGCCGGGCCGGGCCGTCCGACCGGGGTGACCGTCGTGGCTGTCGTAGTGACCCGGCCACTGCGGTGCCGCCCCGTCGTGCTCGTGCTGCGCCCGCGCGTTCTGGCCATCCCACGGATGTGCCGCATCAGCCTCTGCCACGCCGCTGACCCCTTCCCCTTCCTCTGCCAACTGCTCTGCTTCGTACGGTGCTTCTTCGTGCCGTGCTTCTTTGCGCTGTGCTTCTCCGTGCCGTGCTTCTCCGTGCGGTGCTCCGCTACGTCCTGGAGACGCCTTCTCCGGAAGTCCGGTTCTATTCACCGCTGATGATCAGGTCCGCCACCGCGTCGTGCCGTATCCGGTGAGTGGGAACACCCGCCTCCACCAGAGCGTCCACGCCGCTGCGGATCATTCCGGGTGGCCCCGACAGATAACCGTCGTAGGACGACCACGGACCGTACTGTCTTACGGCGTCCGGGAGTTGACCGGACAGCACGTTCCGGTAGGCCGAACCGGCCCCGGTCGCCACGACCGGCCGTACGGACAGCCAGCGGTGCTGCTGTTCCAGACGCAGCATGGTCTCCAAGTCGTAGAGATCGTGGTCGCTGCGCGCCCCGTAGAAGATCTCGACGGGACGTGTCCTGCCGTGCTGGACGACATCCTCCACCATGGCCTTGATGGGAGCGATTCCGGTTCCGCCGCCCAGACAGAGCATGCCGCTGTCGGTGGCGTGATCCACGGTCATGCTTCCCGAGGGCGGGCCGAGCCGCACCACGTCGCCCGGGCGGGCCCGGTGCACGAGCGCGCTGGAGACCCAGCCTGTGGGCACGGCCTTCACATGGAAGGTCAGCAGACCGTCGGGGCGGGGGCAGGAGGCGAAGGAGTAGTGCCGCCAGACCCGCGGCCACCAGGGCGTCTCCACGCTCGTGTACTGGCCCGCGTGGAACGGGTACGGCTGGTCCGGGCGCAGGGTGATCACGGCGATGTCCGAGGTGCGCAGTTCGTGCGAGACGATCTGCGCGTTCCACCAGGGCGGGGCGTGCTGTTCGTCCTCCGCGGCGGCATCGATCATGGTCTGCGAGATCAGCGTGTACGCACGTACCCAGGCGTCCTCTGTCTCGTCGCTCCAGGTGCGGGGCGCGTACTGGGCGAGCGCACCCAACAGGCACTCGCCCACGGCCGGATAGTGCTCGGGACGGGTGCCGTACTTGCGGTGGCCGCGGCCGAGACCGGACAGATAGCGGGAGAGCACGTCCGGATCGTCCGCAAGCCGGACGGCGGTGATCAGCGCACGGAAGAGACGGTCGCGCTGGCTGTCCATCGACGCGGGGAAGAGGTCACGCAGCTCGGGATGCTGGACGAAGAGCAGCGCGTAGAAGTACGCGGTGGCCGCGTCTGCATACGGCTCGACCTCCTCCATGGTGCGGCGGATCAGCATTCCGTCACGAGACTCGGCCGAGTTGGCGGGCGGCACGCCTGCTGCCGCCGGTCCGCCGTCGTACCCCGGGGTCTGCGGCTGCGGAAGTGGAGCGGGGTGTTCACGGGGGGTCTCAAAACCGGCGTTGTCCGGGCCGGGGCCGGGACCGGGGCCTGAAACCGGGCCGGGGCCCGGATTGGGGCCGGGCCGGGGGCCGCTCTGCCCGTACGCCGGGGGCGGTTGCTGCGCCGGTACGCCCGACTCCTCCGGCGCATCCGCCAGCCGGGCCCGTACAGCGCCCACGCCGGCGCCCGCACTGACCGGGCCTATCGCGCTGAGGGAAGGCCGCGCCGATTCCCGGGTCTCGCGGGTCTCCCGTGTGTCGCGAGCCGGCTGGGACTCCCGTATCTCCCGGTCGTCGTCCTCTTCGTGCTGGGAGGTCTCCTGCTCGGCGGTGGTGCCGTCGTCCTGCGGCTTCGAGGGGGTGAACCATCCCCAGTCGCCGTCGTCTCTCTCGCCGTTGCCTCTTCCGCCGTCTCCCGCGGACGGACCGTTGCCGGCCGATGTGGTCGTCATGGTCTGCCTCGCCTCGAACTCTTACGGACAATCTGCGCAGTCACGCTTCGGAACGTTTCGGTGATTCGACCCCCCGGACACCGGCAGCGGATTGGCGTACCCGCACGATGCGGACTCGACCATACCGTTGTCACTTCGTCGCACAAGTCCCGTCCACAGGGAGGGCGAATTACGTGACGGGTGCCACTGTCACGTAATTACCGGCCAGTGCCGACAAGTCCGTAAGCCTCACGAAGGTCCCGTCCGCGGTACTCGAGGGACGCGAGCCCTTGCACATGACGGTCTGCATTCACCGCCACCGACACCGGCACGGCAGCGAACAACTCCGCGTCCGACATCGAGTCGCCGTAAGCGACGCAATCGCTCCTCGATACACCGAATTTCACGCAGAGTTCGTCCGCTATCCGTACCTTCGCGGCCGCTGACAGAATCCCCGCCGGGTTTACAGGCTCCCGGAAGGGAACCGCCGGCCACCGCGAACCGTACGTGGCATCCGCCCCCGCGCCGCTGCCGCGTACGCCCCCGGGCGCCGGAGGGGCCTGAAGAAGCAGCCGCCTGACGAAGAAGTCCGGCGAGAGGGAGATGACGGCACAGCGCTCGCCCCGCTCACGGATCTCTTCCCACACTTCACGAATGCCGGCGAGCCAGGGCGCTTCCATGAACGCCGCGACGACATGCTCCTCGGTCAGCTCCGACCACAGCCCGCACGCGCGCGCCGCGAAATCCGGAGGGGTCAATCCGCCTGCGGAGAAGGCGAGTTCGAGCTCTTGGATCTCCCTGTCCAGACCGAGCTGACGCGATATCTCGACCGCCGCGGACGAACCGTGGATCAACGTCCCGTCGAGATCGAAAAGATGGAGCCGTGGCCTGCGCCCGGAGGACGGAAAGGGAAGCTGCCCAGAAGGGAACGGATCAGGGGGAGGGAGAGAGGGAGAGAGAGGAGGAGCCATGCGTCCGATCGTAGGAGCGCGCCCCGCACACCCGTCCAGCCCACGCACTACTCGCCCCTGAGTACGCCGAAGTACTCCCGCCGTCAGACGCGGCGACCGGCACCGGACCGGCACCGTGTCGAACATGCCACAGCTTCCTCAGCTCCCGCGCCCCGCCCGAAGGGCCGTCCTCGTCGCCCACGTCACCGTCTCCGTCGGCTGGCTGGGCATCTCCCTGTGCCTCCTGGCCCTCGCCGTCGCCGGCGCCCGCGACCCGGACGCCTTCGCCGAGCCCGCCTACCTCGCCATGAAGCTCTTCGCCGACTGGCTGCTGCTGCCCGTCGCGCTTGCCTCCCTCACCACCGGGCTCGTGCTCTCCCTCGGTACGGCGTGGGGGCTGGCCAGACACCGCTGGGTCTACGTCAAGTTCTGGCTGACACTCGCCGCGACCGGACTCACGGTCTTCTCCTTCAAGCCGGGCGCGACACAGGCGGCAGCCATGGTCGCGGCCGGCGAGACCGTGCCCAGCACCGACCTGCTCTTCCCGCCTGCCGTTTCGCTGGCGCTGTACACGTTCATCACCGCGGTCTCGGTGCTCAAGCCCTGGGGACTGACCCGGCGTGGGCGGCGCATGCGCGAAGCCCGTACGGGCCGGACCGCTGACCGTACGGCCCGCACTGCCCGTACGGTCAACGAGGGGGACGCCGCCCATAACCCGGTGGCCGGCGACCGGGCCCGTCAGACAGTCTGAGCTCCGTGACGCCACCACCTCAGGCACCGGGCCGCCCCCGGCTCCCGCGGCAGGAACTTCGGGAACTGCCCGTCCGCCGCCTCACCGTCGCCGATCTCGCCGCCTGCTCCGACCTCGCGGAAAGCCGCGGCTGGGGCCGCGAGGAGCACAAGTGGCGGCTGCTGCTGACGGCGGGACGGGGGTACGGCGTCGCCGCACCCGACGATCCCGGCGCTCTGATCGGCGCCTTCGTCCTCACCTCGTACGGCCCGTCCGGGGACGAGGACAGCGAGGACAGCAAGGGCGGCGAGGGCCACCAGGGCGAAGGGCGAGAAACGGGCAGCCCGGGCGCCGGTTTCACCGCGATCAGCATGGTGCTCGTCGGCGAACGCTGCGAACGGCAGGGCCTCGGACGCCGGATGATGCAGCACGCCCTCGCCGAATCCGCAGGGACCGTACCCTTCCTCACCGCGACCGACAACGGCCGTCCGCTCTACGAACAGCTCGGCTTCACCGGCGTCGGCCGCCTCACCACACTCACCGGCCACTTCGCGCGCACCGACGAGGGCGCCCCTGCGCTCTCCACCCCCACCCCCGTGCGCCTCGCGACCGCGGCCGACATGCCTGCTGTACGCAGCCTCGACGCCCCGGTCTTCGGCGCTGACCGCACAGAACTCCTCGCGCGGCTCCCCGCATTCGCCTGCCGTTTCGTCGTGGCCGAAGACGGGCGCGGCTCCCTCGCGGGCTTCGCGGCGTCCTGGCCGAACACCCGTAACACCGTCATCGGACCCGTCGTCGCCGAAGACCTCCGCACCGCCCAGTCCCTGATCGCCGACCTGGGCAGCCACGCCCCCGGCGAGATCCGCTTCGACGTCGACGCCCGCCACGACGGTCTGGAGGCCTGGCTGCGCGCACACGGCCTGACCGGCGACGGCGGCTGCAGCCTCATGGTCCACTCCGCCTCCGACCTCCCGGGCGATGCGATGCGCCGCTTCGCGCCCTACTCCGTCGCCCTGGGCTGACCCGCCGACTCACGGCAATACGGGCTCAGTTGCCGCCGTACTCGCCTCGGGCTGGACGACCCGCCCGCTTGTGCACTTTCCGAACGAGTCCAACCTCTGGCCAATACCGGGGCGTAAGCTGCGACAATGAGCACCGGCACTCCGTCAACGTCACAGTCCTCGTCGTCACCGGCACCCGCGCCGATCACGATGCGCCGGGCCACTGCCGACGACGTACCGGCCCTCGTCTCCATGCTTGCGGACGACCACCTCGGCGCCCAGCGCGAAAGCCCGGACGATCCGGCCGCCTACCGGCCCGCGTTCGACCGCATCGAGGCCGACCCGAACCAGCACCTCATGGTCGCCGAACGCGACGGCCGTACGGTCGGCACTCTCCAACTCACCGTCATCCCGGGCCTCTCCCGGCGCGGCTCCAGCCGCGCCCTCATCGAAGCCGTACGCATCCACACCGACGCTCGCGGCAACGGTCTGGGCAGCCAGCTCATCGAGTGGGCAATCGCGGAGGCCCGCCGGCAGGGCTGCGTCCTGGTCCAACTCACCTCCGACGCCACCCGCATCGAGGCCCACCGCTTCTACGAACGGCTCGGCT
>DATMEI010000749.1:0-6590 GCA_035556995.1 Streptomyces sp. | reverse complement strand
GAGTCCGAAACCCGTCATGAGGAAGACCAGCGCCCCGATGAGTTCCTGCGCGGACCCGGCGGGCAGCGCCGCTACCGCCTCCCAGCGGATCTCGTCGGCGACGAGGGCGATGTAGACGACGGTCAGGACAGCCGTCACCACCGTGATGGCCGTCTGCATCCGCATGATGAGGTCGAAGCCGATCACACCGGCCACGACGGTCAGAGCCGAGACCGCAAGCAGAGCGGCGAGCTTCGTGGACGTACCGCCGCCCCAGCCCAGCCTGTCGAAGACGGTGGCCGTGGCCAGCGTCGCCAGGATCACCAGCACCGTCTCCCAGCCGACGGTCAGCACCCAGGAGACGGCGGAGGGCAGCCTGTTGCCCCTGACGCCGAAGGCGGCACGGCTGAGCACCATGGTCGGCGCGGACCCGCGCTTGCCTGCGACGGCGATGAAGCCGCAGAGCAGGAAGGAGAAGACGATGCCCGCGATCCCGGCGGCCAGGGCCTGCCAGAAATTGATGCCGAAGCCGAGCGCGAACGAGCCGTAACTCAGGCCCAGCACTGAGACGTTGGATCCGAACCAGGGCCAGAAGAGCTGCGCGGGGCGGCCCTTGCGCTCGGCGTCACCGATCACGTTGAGGCCGTTGGCCTCCACCGCGATCTTCCTCCCGGCCTGCCCGTCTTCTCTCCCCGCCGTCTGTCCACCCGGTGAACTCGCTTCCGTACCAGGCACAGCGCCCCCGTCTCGCCCAATTCGACTCATGGAGCGTGCTGGTGATATTCGCCCACGTCAAGTCCGCGCGGGCGCGGTGCGGTTGGAGCCGGAGACGTAGACGTAGACGTCCCATTGCGCAGCCAGAGCTCACGCGGCGTGTGTGAACGCTTCCCCGTCGAGGAGAGGTACGACCGGCGCACAGCGAAGCGATCACGGCGCGCCTGTCCCCAGTCGGCCGCGCCAGGCTCCCCGGTTCCCGTAGCGGTGTGGATGGCCCGCCCGGACAGCCCAGCCGCCGCCGCTCCACGCGGCGGCGGGACTTTCCGCCACGGCTCACTGCACACTCGTGGACAGGTGTCGATATGGGCCGTGCCCGTTCGTATGGAGGGTGAAGGGCCCGCACAGCTCAGGGCCCGACAACACCGGCTCGTACAGGGAAGAAGTGTCATGAAGCAATATCTGCTCAGCATCTACCAGCCCGACGGTGGCACACCCGCCCCCGAGGTCCTGGAACCGATCATGCGGGACGTCGAGGCCGTCAACGCAGAGCTCAGGGAGGCCGGCGCGTGGGTCTTCGCCGGCGGTCTGCACCCTCCGGGCACTGCCACAGTCGTGCAGCTCAAGGACAGCGAAGTGCTCACGACCGACGGCCCGTACCTCGAGGGCAAGGAGCACATCGGCGGATTCACCGTCATTCAGGCTCCCGATCTCGACGCCGCGCTCGAATGGGGCCGCAAGCTCGCCCGCGCCATCACCCTCCCGATCGAGGTCCGGCCGCTGGAGCACGGAAGCTGCGGGTGACGACCGCATGACGCGGCCGACCGGCTCGCAGATCGATCGTGTCTTCCGCGAGGAGTACGGCCGTGCGGTCGCCGTTCTGGTCCGCGTCTTCGGCGACATCGACGTCGCCGAGGAGGCGGTCCAGGACGCGTTCGCGACGGCGGTGCAGCGCTGGCCGTCGGCCGGACTCCCACCCAGCCCGGCGGGCTGGATCATCACCACGGCCCGCAACCGCGCAGTCGACCGGCTCCGCCGTGAGGCCCTGCGCGAGGACCGGCACGCGCAGGCCGCGCTGCTCCACGCCCGCGACGCACCGCCCGAGGAGGGCCCCGTGCGTGACGAACGGCTTCGCCTCATCTTCACCTGCTGCCACCCCGCGCTCGCCACCCCGGCGCAGGTCGCGCTGACGCTGCGGCTCCTGGGCGGGCTCACCATCCCGGAGATCGCACACGCCTTCCTGGTCCCGGAGGCGACCATGGCTCAGCGAGTGGTCAGGGCCAAGCGGAAGATCCGCGACGCCGGGATCCCCTACCGGGTGCCGAAGGAGGCCGATCTTCCGGACCGTCTGCGTGCGGTGCTGGCCGTCGTCTACCTCGTCTTCAACGAGGGGTACACCGCCACTTCCGGCGAAGCGCTCGTCCGCGAGGACCTGTGCGCGGAGGCCGTACGCCTCGGGCGTCTCCTGGCCGGGCTCATGCCGGACGAGGAGGAGGTCATGGGGCTGCTCGCGCTTATGCTGCTCACCGAGTCACGCAGGACGGCCCGCACCACGGCGGACGGTGATCTGGTGGTGCTGAGCGACCAGGACCGCAGCCTGTGGGACCGCGAACTGATCGCCGAGGGCCAGTCGATCGTCCGGTGGTGTCTGCGGCGCGGCCGGCCAGGCCCGTACCAGGTCCAGGCCGCGATCAACGCCGTGCACAGCGACGCGCATGCGGCGGCCGGCACCGACTGGCGGCAGATCCTGCAGCTGTACGACCAGCTCAGCTCGCTCGATCCGGGGCCGGTCGTGGCTCTCAACCGTGCTGTCGCCGTGGCCGAGGTCGAAGGGCCCCGGGCAGCACTCGCGCTCGTCGACGGTCTGGCTCTGGAGGGCTACCGCCTCTTCCACGCCGTACGGGCCGATCTCCTCCGGCGCCTGGGGCGCGGCGCCGAGGCCACCACGGAGTACGAGGCGGCGATCGCCCTCACCGGCAACCGGGCAGAGCGCGCCCACCTGCGGCGGCGCATGCGCGAAACGACTTGACGGGCACGCCGGTTGGCCGGACAGGGGTCCGTCCAAGTAGCGGTGTCAGTAGTCGAGTTCGACGTAGTCGATGTCGGTGAACTCGACAAGGAGACCGGGAGCGCGGCGGCCCCTGTCCTTGAAGTACTGCTCCTGCAGTCCCTCGGCGACGATCTCCCGCAGCTGCGCCTCGGTCGCGCCCCCGGCACGGGCGTTGAAGAGACGCCGTGCGTATGAGGGCGGGAGGTGCTGGGTGATCAACCGCAGGCGGCTGTCGTCCGTGGTGCCGGGGGCCGCCGTGAAGCCGAAGCGTGCGCGGGCCTCGATGGTGATGCCGGTGCTCGTCGCGGCCTTCTTCGCCGCCCGCCGTTTGACCAGTGGCTGCCACTGGCGCCGCACCTCGGCCTCGAGCCTCGCGGCGAGCTGCGGGCGTGGACGTTTGAAGGTGTCGTTGACATAGCGCTCGACGGTCCGCTGGGTGATGCCGAGGGCCTGCGCGACCGCCTTGGTGGAGCCGCTCGCCCGTTTGACGAGGAAGCGCATACGGGCACCGGCGCTCTTGGGGGCCGGACGGGTCGTGACGTTCTGGGTGGCCTGATCGAGGCTGTCGCCGATGACTCCCACGAGGTGTTCCTACTCCCGGCCTTCGGTTGTGCCGTCGTCAGGCCCGTCGTCGTCCTTGATGTGCCGTGCCGGGTTGTGTCCGGCGTCCAGCAGCTCGGCCGCCCACAGGAAGGACCTGGTGCCTTCGTGCTTGACCATGCCGGGGCTGACCCCCAGCCGGAAGCCGCCCGGCAACGGCTTGCCGTCCTCTGTGCGGGGCAGCAGGTCCAGCGGTGAGGGCCCGCACGAAGGGTAGACGACGCAGTCGGAGAGCACTGCGACCGGGAACAGCCCCGCGGCATCGGCGAGTTTGCGCATCTTGCGGTGCATGTTGATCCGGGCCGAGGAGATGACCGCCGCCCGGATGTCGGGCCGCCAGGTGGGACGTTCCAGGGACGGCCACCGCTCCCCCGGCCGGTAGCGCGCTCCCTGTGGCCGCTCCCGCAGCTTGCCGATGCCGCCCTTGACGGTGGCTTTGACGGCGGACAGTACGGCGGCACGGGCCGGGTCGCTCTGTTTGTGTACGGCCATCGCCGCAAGGTAGGCGGCCTCGTCCAGGCCGGGGGTGACGCCGAGTTGCTCCATGACGGCGAGGTAGGCGTCGCGCAGCCGGGCGTACCAGGGGTCGAGGTAGGGGCCGCTCTCCGGTCGAAGGTACGCCTCGGCGGGCTGCACGGAATGCCCGAGTTCGCTCGCGTAGGCCACGGTCGGGGTGGCGTACCAGGCCGGGCCCTGCGGCGGGCCGCCGTGCGCGGTGAAGGGGTTGGGGAGGCGTGGGTCCGTCTCGACGTGGGAGAGGTCGACGAGCCAGGAGCCGGGAATCTTCTTGTCGAAGTCCGGGGCTTTCACATGCTCGGGGGCGCACAGGCCGACCGTGAGCCGGTTGGCGGCTGCGGCGAAGGCCATGTTCACATCCAGGCCGACTGCGAAGCGGCTCGCGCACTCGGCGTCGGTGAGCAGCTCCGGGTCGCGGATCCACTCGTGTGCCTCTTCGTCGAGTACGTCCCCGGGCGGACGGCCGGCGGCGACAGGGTGTTCGTCGGGTGCCTCGGGCGGTGCGGGGTCGACCGTGGTGGTGAGTGAGCCGGGCATGGGGGCGGAGACGTAGGCGCCGGAATCCGGATCCTGAACTGCGCGGGTGGGCGGGCGCAGTGCGGTCATCAGCTCCAGTCCGTTGACGGCGCTCGAGCCGCGCGGAGTGATGACGTTCTGCGCGTACTCCCCCAGGGCCCGGGCGAGTTCAGCCGGAGGCAGGCTGGCCGCACCGCTCCAGGCGCGCGGCTCCAGAGCGTCCCAGGGCAGCACCGCCAGCTGGACGCACCGGCGGGCTCCGCCCTGCGCGGGGCGGTAGATGCGCGGCCACGGGCCGAACCCCCGCCGGGTCAGCTGCCATTCGGCCTGGATGATCTCCCGTACGACCTTGTGGTCCTCGGGCAGGCGCAGGTTCCGGCGGTCCTCCAGCCGGGCGGGGAGTCCGTAGCGCAGGGCGGCGGCTTCGGTGAGCACGATCAGCGGGTCGGCGTCCTTGCCCGAGCGGTGCAGGCGGGGCGCTCCGAGCGCGGCTTCGGTCAGTGCCCATTCGACGAGGTCCACGAGTGTCCGTGCGGGGCAGTCGAGGATGAGGCCGCCGGTGCAGTACGCCGTGCCGTCGCCGTCGAGGACGGCCAACGGGCCGCCGGCGAAGGGCGGTTCAGTTCCGGACGAGGACGGCGACGAGGACGGCGAGGGCGCACGTCGTTTCGCGGGACGGTGCGCCGTGGGGGCTTGTACCTGCCGGGGCTGTGCGGGGGCCTGCTCCGGGTGCTGAGCCGGTGGTGACGGCGGCTCGGTGGAAACCGCGGGTGCGGCGGAGAGTTCGGCGGAGGGTTCGGACCCGGCGGAAGCGGACGCGGACTCGGCGGACGCGGCAGCCGGTTCACCGGACGGCGGCGGAGCCGGGTACCTGGCGGCCAGGCCGTCCAGGAGCCGCAGATACGCCGAGCGTTTGGGCGGCCGGGGCTCGCTGCGTCCGGTCTCCCAGTCGGCGACCGTCTCCCGCCGCTTCAACCCCAGTGCTGCTGCCACCTGCTGCTGGCTCAGTCCGGCGGCGCGGCGCAGGCGGGCCCGCTCCGGAGGGGGCGGCAGTTCGCCGTTCGCCTGCTCCAGCAGCGCGTCGACAGCCGCGAACAACTCCTCGTGTGCGGCCATGACTCCACCTCCCTCGCCCGCATTCCGTCCTCGCGCTCAGCGCTCCGCGCTCCGCAGTCCGGAACGTACGCCGAGCGTACTTGAGACGTACGGGTCGCCGCTGTGCGGCAAGCGGCGGACCAACTGGTGCGCATGAAAGGTTCGTTCTCGTCAGGAAATGCGGGGGGAACGTGCCGTGTCAGTCACCGGCCTGCCCTGACGGGGTTTCGGCGGGAATACTTGTGCGTAGCAGTCAGCACGGCGCTACAGCGATTGATCTGTACGGGCAGGGGGGCGCGCGGATGTCTGCTCCACGCGTCGGCCCGTACGGTCGGACAAGGGCATTCATGGGGACGGCGACGATACAGGTACGTGTCCTGGCCGTCGCAGGTCAGCGCGTATGGGTGGCGGTGAGCGGCAGGCTGTGCACCCCGACTCTGCGGGTGATGCACTACAGCCTCTGTGCCCGTGCCGTGAGCCAGCAGACGCAGTTCTACCTCGACCTCAACGCGGTGCACTGGGACGAGACGCTGCGCGCCGACGAACTGCCGCAGGCGCTCCCGGCGGGCAGCCGTCTGCGCTTCCACATCGTCGGGGCGCGGGAGAGCGCATGGGCAACGCTGGGACGGGATGCACGCTGCCGTTTCCACTCGGACGTCGCCTCCGCATGGGAGAACTGGTCACGGCAGCCGTGAGCGCCGTACCGTCTTCGCATACGGCGAACTGCCCCTGCCCGTCGCCCCTTTCCCGGATCTGGAGAGCACCCCTCATGGCCGCGAGCCCCGAAATCGGTCAGCCTGCACCCGACTTCACCCTTCCCGGCGGCTTCCTGACGGACGGGGCCTTCGAACGTCACGACTACACCCTCTCCTCCCGTCTGGGAGTGCCGGTCGTGCTCGCCTTCTACCCCGGCGACGACACCACCGTGTGCACCAAGCAGCTGTGTTCGTACTCCTCCGGGCTGGAGCAGTTCGAGGGCTGGAACGCCGAGGTGTGGGCGATCAGCCCGCAGGACCTCGACAGCCATGCTTCGTTCGCGTCCAGGTACGGGTTGCGAATGCCCCTTCTCGCCGACACCGGCCGCGAGGTGGCCCGGGCCTTCGGGGTCGCCGCACCGGGG
>DATMEI010000748.1:0-5897 GCA_035556995.1 Streptomyces sp. | reverse complement strand
ACCGGACGCGGACTGGCCACCCTTGGCGGGCCAGGACTTCTCGTCCTCGTACTTCCAGTCGTCCTCGGCCGCGGTGCCCAGGTACTTGCCCAGGTTCTGCGTGGTGCCCGACTCGTCGGAGCGGTGGAAGGGCTGGATGTCGGTGCTGGGCAGCTTCGCCTCGGGGTTGAGCTTCTTGATCGCCGGGTCGTTCCACTTCTTGATCTTCGAGTCGAAGATCTTGGCGATGGTGGGAGCGTCCAGGACCAGGTCCTTCACGCCGGGGAGGTTGTACGAGATCGCGACGGGGCCGCCGAGCATGGGCAGGTTGATGCCCTGGCCGCCCTTGCAGATCTTCTTGGACGAGGCGAGCTCCTCCGGCTTGAGCGCGGAGTCGGAGCCGGCGAAGGCGGTGGTGCCCTGCAGCCACTCCTGGATGCCGCCGCCGGAGCCGATGTCCTTGTAGTTGATCTGGGTGTCCTTGCAGGCTGTCTGGTAATTCTTCACCCAGGCGTCGACGGCGTTCTTCTGAGCCGTGGAGCCGGAGGCCAGCAGCTTGCCGCCCTTGCCTTCGCACTCGATCTTCTTGGCGGCCTTCTCGGTGGATTTGCTGGTGTTGCTGTCCGAGCCGCAGGCGGTGAGTACCAGGGCGCCGGAGACCGCGATGGCGCCGAAGGCGAGGGCGCGCAGTCGGTTCGTGCGCTGAAGCTTCACTTTCGTTCAGTTCCTTCCTGGGGCCCGCCGGTGGGGCGGCGCGCTAGACATCTGTCGGTTGCTTGGCACTGGGAGCAGTTCGCTCCCCGTAAGGCTGAAATTAGACAGATCAGGTGAAGCGGCCCACGGCGGTGAATGAACGCACGGTGAACCTCGGCGGTCGGGCCGATGGCGCTGGGTGAGGCCCGGGGGAGGGCTGGGTGCGGCCTGCGGCAGGCCCGCGGGAGAGCCCGGTTTTCCAGTGGTGGCGGCGGATGGGGGCGTGTCCGTGACCAGCGCGGTGGTACGCCGGAACGACTGGTTCAGCGGCTTCGGAGGTGAGAAGTGGGCCTGTTGCATTCCGCGGGCGCGTGTCACCATCCGCTGAGTGGGCGGGAGTTGACGGAGTTTCCGACGGAACCGCCCGTTGAATGGCCGGGAACCGACTGACCGGACTGACCGGCCGGAGGCAGGACTGCGGCCGTGCGTGCGGCGACGTGACCACGAGGGGGCCTGGTGGGCGGTACGGCAAAACGTCGGATGGTGGTGGCGGCATGCGCGCTCGGGATGCTGACGGGTCCCGCCGCCGGGACCGCGTACGCGGACCCGGGTGACAGGGGCGGGAGCGGCAGCGCGGGCGACGTGAGCGGGCGGAGCCTGGAGGACGTACAGAAGGAGATCGACCGCCTGCACGACAAGGTCGAGGCGGCGGCGGAGGCGTACAACGGGGCCCAGGAGCGGGCGGGGAAGCAGCAGAAGGCCGTCGACGGGCTCAAGAAGAAGATCGACGGGCTGCGCGAGCAGCAGAAGAAGTACAGGAAGACGGCAGGCGCGCTGGCGCGTGCGCAGTACCGCAGCGGTGGCATGCCGGACGAGGCGCGGCTGATACTGCGCAAGAACCCGGAGGCGTTCATGCGGGACGCCGTGATCATGCGGAAGGGACAGCAGGCCGCCAAGGGCGTCATCAGCACGCTCGCCCGGACCGAATCCCGGCTCGACGACTATGCCGGCGAGGCATCGGAGAAGCTGCGGAAGCTGGAGGCGAACCGGAAACGCAAGGCGGCTGCGAAGAAGAAGATCGAGAAGGAGCTGAAGCAGGCCGAGAAGGTCGAATCACGCCTTGCGAAGGACGAGTTGAAGCGGCTGCGTCAGCTGGAGGACGAGGCGGCCTGGGCGCGGCAGTCGCAGTGGCTCAAGTCCGGGATCCTGGACGAGATCAACGGCAGGGCCTCCAAGGAGGGCAAGCGCGCCATCGCCTACGCCACTAACCAGATAGGCAAGGACTACGAATGGGGCGCCGAGGGGCCCCGTACGTTCGACTGCTCGGGTCTGACGCTGCGGGCCTGGCAGGCGGCGGGTGAGGGGATCCCGCGGACCTCGCAGGAGCAGTGGAAGCAGCTGCCGCGGGTGCCGGTCAGGAAGATGCGCCCCGGCGATTTGATCATCTACAAGCGTGATGCAAGCCACGTCGGGATGTACGTGGGGGGCGGCGAGATGGTCCACGCGCCCCGTACGGGCCGCCAGATCACCATTGCGGGCGCCGGCTCGCTGTTGATCAAGGGTGTGGTCCGTCCGGATAAATGAGGACGAGCTGACCGAAGGACGCAGGCATATGCCAGGGGCGGATTGCCGTCAGCCATTCCGTACATACGTGCGGGGGCGCTAAGGTCCCCTGGACAGCTCGGCATGCGCAGGCGGGTCCGACCAGCGCCGCCGGCCGGGCCCGGTGGTGTGCCGACTGGCACGCGACCGCACCCTCGGGGGGAGGGAAGGAAGCACATATGCCCGTAGGCGTGCCAAGCGATGGCGCTCTGTCCGCGCCGCCACGCGCGTCTGTACCGCACCAGTCCGGCGGGTCCGCACGGGCCACGGGGACGGCGAAGAGCGGGCTGACGCTGCTCGTCATCGAGGACAGCCTCGCGGGAGGCCGCAGCGTCCCGGAGATGCTCGACGCGGCGAGCGGATATCTGCCGGGCGACGCCCTCTCCGACGCGTCCGGCGACCGCATCAAGGTACGAACGGCGCGCAATCTCACCGAGGCAGAGCGGCTGTTGACCGACGATGTGCAGTGCATCCTGCTCGACCTGGCGCTCACCGGCGCACGGGGCGGGGCGGCAGCCCAGGAGGCGGGCAGCAGCGCGGAGGCGAGAGGGCATGAGGGCTCAGGGGGCGGCGCCGGTCCTGGCGGGGGCTCCGGCTCCGGCCAGTCCGCACAGTCCGGTCAGAGCGCCGAAACGGATGAGCTGGAGATGCTGCGGCACGTCCTGCGGCTCGCGCCCCGGCACGCCGTACTCGCGCTGACGGACGGCTCCGACGCGGAACGGGCCGCCGAGGCCGTACGCGTCGGCGCCCAGGACTACCTCTTCCGTGACGAACTCGACGGACGCCTGCTCAACCGCGCCATCCGCTACGCCGTCGAACGCAAGCGCGCCGACCTCGCGCAGCGCCAGCTCACCGAGTCCCGGCTGCGGGCCCAGGAGAACGCCCGACTCGAGCGGTGACTGCTGCCCACGCCCCTCCTCGCCGGCAGCGAACTGCGCTTCGCCGCCCGCTACCGCCCCGGCCGCTCCCGGGCCCTGCTCGGCGGCGACTTCTACGACACGGTGCGCACGGCTGACGGCACGGTGCACGCGATGATCGGCGACGTGTGCGGCCACGGCCCCGACGAGGCGGCGCTCGGCGTCGAACTGCGCATCGCATGGCGGGCCTTGACCTTCGCGGGACTGTGCGGCGATCAACTGCTGGGCACGCTGCAGAAGGTGCTGGACAACGAGCGGCCCAGCGACGAGATCTTCGCGACGCTCTGCACGGTCGACATCTCCCCCGACGGGCGCCGCGCCGGAGTGTGCCTGGCCGGACACCCCTCGCCGCTCGTCGCCGGTGCCGGCGGCTCGTCCCCGCGGCTGCTGCCGTACGACGAGAGCGGCCCCGCCCTGGGTGTGCTGCCGAAGGCCCGCTGGCCACGGCGGCAGATCGAACTCGGCCGCGCCTGGAGCCTGTTGATGTACACCGACGGGCTCATAGAGGGCCGGATCGGCGACGGCCGTCAGCGCCTCGGTCAGGAGGGGATGGTCGAGATCGTCACCGGACGGATGGCGCAGGGCCTCCACGGCGAACAGCTGCTGGACGCGACGATGGAGGACGTACGACGCCTGAACGGCGGTGAACTCACCGACGACGTGGCGGTGTTGCTGCTCGACCGGGGCTAGGCGGCGGAGGGCTGAGGCGTGTCTGCCTCAGTGGCCGTTGAACGGACCGTACGGCCCGTCGCTGCTGCTGCCCCCTCGGCGGGGACCGTTACCGGTGACCTGCTTGAGCGCGGGACGGACGTCGACGATGTAGACGATCGTGGCGATCAGACCGGCGACCTGCAGGAAGAGGATCTGGAACATGTTCGCGGCGATGGTCAGGCCGAGAATGATCAGCCAGAACACCTTCGTCTGCTTGCTGGCCGCGGAGTAGGCGCTGGTGGGGCGCATCGCTCCGTCGATGAAGGCGAACACCGCCATGGCCAGGAGGACCAGGGAGATCACCCACAGCACCCCGAGGAACCCCTGCATCATGTCGTCCACATCCCTGTGAGTCTGCGTCCTGTCGGCTCATCCGGTGGCTGTCTCCGGGGCCGTCCGTTCTGCCACCGTACCCGTTCGCCGGACCGGGTATCCCGGGCTGCACCCGGGCCGGTCCGGCGAAGGGCTCGCCGGGGACTGCCGACCGCTGGGGTCAGGAGTCCGACTTCGGGGGCGTCTTCTTGCCGCCGTTGGCCTTGGCTGTGCTCGTCTTGTCCGTGCCTGTCTTCGCGGTGGTGGTCTTCGCCGTCGTGGTCTTGCGGGCGGAGTCCGTCTTCTTGGCCGTCCGCGCGGAGTCCGGCGTCTTGGCGGTGCCCTCGGTCTTGCCCTGGGCTGCCTGGGAGTGGGACTGGGGCTGCGCCTGAGGCTGGGCCTTCGTGCCGGACTGCGCGCTGCCACGCGGCTCGGCCGGCGGCTCGGCGACCTTGACCGGCTTGTCCCGCTCGACGGTGACCTGCGGGGCCTCCTCGTCCTCGCCGCGCCAGTTCTTCACGGCGCCACGGCCACGGTCGGCCAGCTCGTCGTACGTCTCGCGGGCCTTGACGGCGTACTCGGCGGCGACACCCAGGCTCTGCAGGGCGAGGTGCTGTGCCTGCTCCCGCAGCTTCTTGATGTCGGTGTCGATGCCGCCCAGGGTCTCGCTGACCTTCGCCTGGGTCTCCTTGGCCTGCTTGCTGACGCGCGCCTGGACCTCCTTGGGGTCGGTGGCGCGTACGGCCGCGATCCGCTCGGGAGCCTCCTCGCGGATCTTGTCGAGCACACCGGCGGCGAAGTAGAGGGGCTTGGGGTCGGTGAGCGTCTTGCGGAACTCGTTGGTGCTGGGCATGAAGGTCTCTCCCTGGTGGACGTACTGCTATCGGGCGTCGGCCCCGGTGGCTCCTGTGGCCCCGGCGGCCTCGGCTTCGTCTTCCTGGGTGCCCTCGGTGTCCCCGGCCTGCTTGGCGGACCCGTTCTCCTTGCGGAACGACTCGTAGATCTGAAGCAGCGCCTGCTTCTGCCCCTCGTTGATCGACGGGTCGGCGAGGATGGCGGCCGGGACCTGCAACAGGTCGTCCCGGTCCCGCTCGTCGAGGATTCCGGCCTGTACGTAGAGCGTCTCGGCCGAGATCCGCAGCGCCTTGGCGAGCTGCTGGAGGATGTCGGCGCTCGGTTTGCGCAGGCCGCGTTCGATCTGACTCAGGTACGGGTTGGACACCCCGGCGGCATCGGCGAGCTGCCTCAGCGAGAGCTTGGCGTTGCGCCGCTGCTCACGCAGGAACTCGCCCACATTGCCGACGTTCAGGGAAGCCATGCGTTCCACCATGCCCGCTCTTGCTAACTTTTGCAAGCGCCCTGCTTGCAAGTGTGTCGCTCCACTTGGCTTGGGTCCGCCGACCCGTAGCGGACGGCTACCCGCCGCTCAACTGCCACGCCGGGCTGGGCGCTCGCCGCGTCCGGCCCGGTCCCGGCGGTGCGGCGCACAGCAAGCCGACGCCCCCGATCGCCATGCCTCGAGCCGACCTGCGCTGGTTGTCGGCGCCGACGGCTGACCGGCTCCAAGGGTGGTCATCGGCGGGGTTCCCAGCGGAAGAGGCGGGAGGCCAGTGCGACGGCGACGACGACCCAGCTCAGTGTGGGCAGCAGCAGAGGCAGGGACTCCGTCACGGGAGCGCCGCC
>DATMEI010000747.1:0-12619 GCA_035556995.1 Streptomyces sp. | reverse complement strand
CACCTGGGAACGCAAGTGGTCGAGTGGACGCCGCGCGGGGCCGTCTTCCGTGCCGACCCCCGTACCGGACGCCCCCGGCCCGTCCGCGATGTTCGCCGCGTACAGCCCGCCGGGCCGCAGCACGCGCCGTACCGCCTCGAGGAATTCGGCACTGGTCAGATGCGCGGGAGTGCGCGCACCGCTGAAGACGTCGGCGATGACGAGGTCAGCCCACTGGCCGGGGAGCCTGCCCAGTCCTTCGCGGGCGTCGCCGCCGCGTATGCGAATCCTCCAGCCGCGCTCCAACGGCAGTTCGGCGCGCACCCATTGGGTCAATGCCGTGTCCTGCTCGATGACCTGCTGCGTGGAGCGCGGCCGTGTCGCCGCGACGTAGCGGGCCAGGGAGAGGGCGCCACCGCCGAGGTGCAGTACGTGCAGAGGCCGGCCCGGCGGTGCGGCGACGTCGATGATGTGGCCGAGCCTGCGCTGGTACTCGAAGTCGAGGTGGGCGGGATCGTCGAGGTCGACATAGGACTGCGGCGCACCGTCGAGGAGCAGCGTCCAGGCGCGTGCACGGTCGGGGTCGGGCTGGAGTTCCGCGGTGCCGCCGCCGACCTGTGCGCTCAGCGTCCCGCGTGCCTGACGTCCCCGGCTGCGGCCACCACCGCTCTGACCGTTCCCCTTGCGGGTGCCGCGCTGCCTGTCCTTCGCCACGCTTCCAGTATCGCCGAGCGACACCGCAGGCGGTCAACTACCGTGTGCGACAAGCTGCTTACCGTCAGGCGTCACGCAGTGGTGTCCCCCCTGGCCGCCCGCATCCGCCCGCGGCGGCAGTCCCCCTGCACGGTCCGGCAGCTTCAAAGACACCTGTCGGCTGCCTCGATCGTCCGGGCCGCCTCCCCCAGCGCCGCCCGCAGCAGCGAAGCGTCCGTCGCCACCCCGAACGCCCCTTCCGGCGGTACGAGCCAGCCGCTGCCCGGGGCGGGCAGTTCCTGCGCGACGGTACGGGGCCGGCCCGGGGTCTGCGTGCACGCACTCCCCGGCAGGTCCCAACAGGCGGCAGTGCCAGGGGGTACGAGAAAACCGAGGGTGTCTCCGGCACCGTCGCACAGCAGCACCGGGCCGAGTCCGTCCCGCAGGCGCAGGATGTCGACAGCCTCAAGGCCCTGCCGCGCGGGCACAGTCACCAGATCGCAGGGCACACCGCCGGCAGCGGTGCGGACTCCTAGGCCGGTGTCCTGCATGTGGACCCCTCCTCCGAGCTCCTCCGCAGTGGTCATGCAGAGTTCAACGGCTCAGAACGTCAACGGGTACGGCACGGGACGCCACAAAGGATGGCACTTCATGGCAGATCGTGGGTGAGATATCCGTTTTGTAGCGGGACTCAGCGTGTTGACCTTGTCACAGGCTGTACGGTCCGGCCATGGCGTCGTCACCTTCTGCGTCAAAGGGCCCGTACCGCGCGCCCAACATCGCTTTCCGGCGACTGCGCGGCACACTGTCGCCTGCCGAATTCGCAGCGGCCGTACGCCGGGCCGCTCGCGCGATCGGCGAGCAGGTCGCATGCGACGCCCGCTACATCGGGCGGGTGGAGGCCGGCGAGATCCGCTGCCCCAACTATGCATACGAACGGGTCTTTCTGCACATGTTCCCGGGCTGCACGCTCGCCGACATGGGCTTCGCCCCCCGCGAGACGGTCCGCGGCCGCACGGCACGCACCCAACAGGCTTACGGAGGTGACAATTCGCCGCCGGACCTGACGCCGCTTCACGCGGAGTCCCGTACGCTCTTCGGCCACAACAGCCCCATCGACAACATCAGTCACAACCGTCACAGCGTTCCCAGTCTTGCCACGGAATCCCCCGCCTGCCCCAACTCGCCCACCTGCACGATCTGTTCAGACTGTCCCGAGATCCACGAGGAGAGCGACGTGCTACGTCGCGCGTTCATGATCAGCGGCCCGGCGGCCGCCCTGACCGCCATGCCACCGGCCGGCGCCGTAACCGCGTCCGCGAGCGGGCGCACCTCCGCGCAACCGCGCCGCCGAGTCGGCGAGTCCGAGGCCGAGTCCCTGGAACAGGCGGTCCGGCGCATCCGGTTGCTCGACGACAGGCACGGCGCCGACGGCCTCTACCAGCGCGCCGGCGACTCCCTCCGCGCCGCATACGAACTCCTCGACGCAGGCACCCCGCACCGCCAGTCCATCACCGACCGGCTTCACCACGGCGCCGGCGAACTCGCCATCTCCGTGGGCTGGCTGGCTCACGACTCCGACCGCTACGGCGACGCCCGCTCGCACTACGCCGAGGCTCTCGCCACCGCCCGTGTCGCATCGGATCCCGCGCTGGAGGCACACGCCTTCTGCAACACCGCTTTCCTCGCACGTGACGCGGAACGCCCGCGGGAGGCCGTACGGGCGGCTCAGGCAGGTCAGCAGGCGGCCAGACACCTGGGCTCCGCACGGCTGTTGTCCCTGCTCTGCATGCGCGAGGCAGGGGGCTGGGCGGGGTTGGGCGACCGCTCTGCCTGCCAGGAGGCGCTGCTCAAGGCGCACGCCCTCTTCGAGCGCGGCCCCGCCGACGCGGACCCGGCGTGGATGAGCTTCTTCGGCGACGCCGAACTGGCGGGCCTGGAGGCGCAGTGCTGGTCGGCGCTGCACGACTGGGAACGGGCGGCGGGTCACGCCCGTCGCGCCGTCGCACTGCAGGATCCGCACTTCGTACGCAACAAGGCGCTCTTCACAGCGGAGTTGGCGGGTGACCTGGCCGCCATGAGGCGCCCCGAGGAGGCGGCGGACGCGGGCAACAAGGCACTGGCGCTGCTGGGGCCCGTGCAGTCCTCGCGCATCCGCGCGATGCTGGACACGACCGCTCGGCGGCTGCGTCCGTACGCCGACGACAGCACCGTCGGCACCTTTCTGGCCCGGCAGGGCCGCAAGGTGCCACGGCCACGGCCACGGACAGCGTGATGCTCCACAGAACGGCCTGGCCCGCGCAGCGCTGATGCGAACCGGGGCCCGTACAGCGTCAGTCGAGATGTCCGGTGTCGTTCCAGCGCTCGATCGCCGGCTCCCCGTAGGCCCAGCCCAGCACCGACAGGGAGGCAGGGGAGAGGGTGAGGTACTGCCCGAATGAGGTCTCGTACCCCAGCCAGCGTGCGCCGAGCACGCGCAGCACATGGCCGTGCGCGAAGACCAGCACATCGCGGTCGGCCGACCGCGCCCACTCCACGATCCCGTCGACGCGCGAGGCGATGGCGCTTCTGCTCTCGCCGTCGGCCACGCCGTCGCGCCAGATGATCCAGTCCGTCCCGGTCTCTTCGCGGATCTTCTTCGTCGTGAGGCCCTCGTACGCGCCGTAGTCCCACTCCCTCAACGCGTCCCACTCATCGGCCCGGTCGCCGAAGCCCGCCAACTCGCAGGTCTCGCGGGCCCGGGAGAGGGGGCTGGTGCGCACTTCGACGCCGGGCAGCCCGTTCCACGGGTCGCTGTGCAGCCGCCGGCCGAGGAGTTCGGCGTTGCGGCGTCCCTTGTCGAGCATCGGGACGTCGGTCCGGCCTGTGTGCTGCCCGGTCGTCGACCACTCGGTCTGACCGTGCCGGACCAGCAGGATGCGCGCTGCCATGAGATACCTCTTCAGCCGTCGGACGGGACGTGGGGATGCCTGTACTGGGATGGACGGTGCGCACGGTGGCGCTCTGTGCGTCTCTGCCGCCTCCACACCTGCGCACCTGCGCACACCCATCCCGGTCAACTGCCATATTCACCCGTATCGTCACGGCAGAGCCGGACGGGCACGCGGAGGTCCGGCGCATCGGCCTCCCTGCTACCGCCGAACGGGGCGTCGGGGCGGCACCTGTCAGCGACGGATGCCAGACTTCCGCAGGTACTGCACTCTTTCGCGAGGCGAACGCCGATGACCCACACCAACGGCAGCGCCGCAGCCCTCCGCCGGCGGCTCGCCGAGCTGCGCGGCGGTCCCGAAGTCCCGCCGCGCCCGCTGGACGCCCGCGCCCTGGCCGCCCTCGCAGCGAACCCGGGCTGTCACCGGCGTGCCCTGCTGGACGGCGCGGGAGTCGACAAGGCCGCCCTGGCCCAGTCGTTGGGCGCTCCCGCCCCCTTCGGCCAGTCGCAGTTCGCATTCGCGCGCGGCAACTCCTTCGAGGCCAAGGTCAAGGCGGACGGCGGTGCCGAGCTGATTCGGCTGCTGTGCGCGTGTACGGGCGAGACGCCGCCGGAGGCGGACGAGGTCACCGTGCCCGACCTCACCGCTGAGGGGCCCGCCGGCCGTACGGCCCGTACGCGCCTCGCGCTGTCTCCCTCCTCAGCGGGAAGCGGGACAGCAAGCGCCCCGAGGACCGGGTCCGAGCCCGAGTCCGCCGCTGAAGGCACCTGGTCACTGCTGTACCACCCGATGCTCGCCCTGGAGGTCGCCGGTTCGACGGCCTATCTGGAGCCCGATGCGATCGCCGTACACCCGGACGGCAGTTGGACGGTCGTCGAGATCAAGTCCTTCCCGATCCTGGACGGTTCAGCCGACGCGTCGAAGGTGGGAGCCGCCGCCCGTCAAGCGGCGGTCTACGCACTGGCGTTGGAGCAGCCCGGCCAGGAGGGTGCGGTGCGCGAGCAGGCATTGCTGGTGTGTCCGAAGGACTTCACCAACCTCCCCACGGCGCACGGCATCGACATCCGCAAGCAGCGCGCGACGACCCGCCGCCAACTCGCCCGTCTCACCCGGGTCGAGGAGATCGCCGCCGCCATTCCGGAAGGCACCGTCTTCGACCCGTCCCGCCCCGCCGTCGAACTGACCGCAGCGGTCGAGACGGTCCCCGCGGCGTACGCACCCGAGTGCCTGTCGAGTTGCGAACTGGCCTTCCACTGCCGCGAACGGAGCCGCGCGGCAGGCGCGGTGGAGTCCCTGGGCCGTTCTGTACGGGGGGAGCTGGGCGGCTTCACCACCATCGAGGCGGTCCTCGCGGCGGCGGGCTCCGGACAGGACACCGAGCCGTCCGGCCCCGCGGCATCAGCGCTGCGCCGCGCGGCCCGTCTGCGTGCCGAAGCACTGGGAGAGACGGCTTGCTGACCTTGCCGAGCTTGCCGACCGCAGCGCTCACTAGTACACGTCAGGAGGCACCGTGTCGTTGATGTCCGCGCTGGCCCGCATGGAGGCCGCCGCGGCGGGACGGGCACAGCCCAGGGCGACCGTACGCCACCGGCACCTGGCCGAACGTCCCCTGGTCCTCGTGCCGTTGACCACCGCCGGTGAAGCCGGGGCACCCCTCGGGGCGCTGGTCGGGACCGACCGCGACGCGCCCGAACTGCTCGTCGTGCCGCAGCCACGCGACCGCGACCAGCGCTTCGCGTTCCTCGCCCGGCTGGCAGGCGCCGTGCTGCCGCATCTGGAATCCGCCCAGGACGACGTGGAGTTCGAGGAGCGCAAGGAGAACGACCCCGAGACCGGCAAGAAGGTCACCATCCAGGTCGAACTGTGCGTGGACGCGCCTCAGTTGCTCGTCCCGAACGCTCCCGGCGCCGACTTCGTACGTCTGCTGGGCCGCTCCATGCGATTCCGGCGTACAGCGGAGGAGGAGCCCGACGCCCCGTACCCCGCTCCCCCACGCGTACCGCTGCTGGGTCGCTGGCTGACGCAGTACGGAGAGCGCGCCCGTGTCCCCGGCTCCGCGCTCCTGCTGTCCATGACCGAGCTGCTGGCCCGGCACTGGGCCACGGGCCAGAGCGCGCTGGAGGACCAGCACTTGGGTGCGCTGCTCGCCTGGATCGACCCCCCGGACGGCCTGAGCGGTGCCGAGGCCGCGCTGCACGCCGAGACGGAGCGGGACGCGGCCGGCCAGCTGCTGTGCCCGCCCGCCGGTCCGGCCACCGACCCGGCCTTCGACAACAAGCTGCTGGCCCCCGCCGTCGCCCGATTCGACGCGGGTCTGCACGGCGCCGAGGAGGAGCTGCGGGAGCTGATCGGCTCCCAACTCCGGCCCGCCTGGGCGGCGATGTGGCGTGGAATCGATCTTCTGCGCACCCTGCCTGAGGGTGAGCGGGTGGCCGAGCGCTTCAAACGTGACCGCTGGTCCTACACCGCTCACCGTGACCGCGTACGCAGCGGCGAACCGCCGCAGCCCCGCCGGGACGACGCGGTGACCGCCGCCGCCAAGCTCGCCGTACGCGAGCAGGCTCAGGCACGCCTGGAGGCACAGGAGGCGTTGGACGACCCGCTGGTGATGGCCGAACGGCGCCTGACGGGCGAGGCTTTCGCGGGTGAGGTCGTCGAGGTGGAGATGGCCTGGTCGGACGGAAGGCGGCCCATGCCGCGTCCGCTGGTCACGCTGCGCACCACTGACCGGCCGCACCTGAGCGAGGGCGGCAGGGTGCACCGGGCGGTGGACGAAGGCGCCCGCCAGAGCGCCGAGTTCGTGTCGGGCCACGGCCCGGGCCTGGTGACCCTGCGGCTGACGAACGGCATGGGACGGAGCAAGGAACCGGCGCCCGGCACGGTTCCGGAGCAGGGCGAGAGCCTGTGCTGGACGCTCTTCGAGCACGCCCCCCGCGGCGGCCCCGGGCTGCCCGAGGTCGAGGACACGCCCTGGACGCACGGCGGCCCGCCCGCCGAGCCCACCGGCCCGGCGCCTGCAGCGCCTGCGGGCGACCCGACGGCAGCCGGCACGACGGCCGAACAGCCGCCCGCGCCGCCCTTGTTCCCGCTCCCCGACCCCGTCACCAGTGAGGACCTCCTATGAGCGCGCCTCCTCGCCAGTACGACGCCCGCCCAGCCGGCGAAACGGCCGCGCCCGGCGTCCCGTTGCCCGGGCATCCGCCTCCCGGCGATACACCGCCCGGCGATCCGCCGCCCGGAGACGCCGCGACCCGGGCCACGGAGGCGATCCTCCACGACACCCTCCACAGCTCCCACCGAGGCATCGTCGTGGACTCACCACCCGGCGCGGGCAAGTCGACGCTCGTCGTCCGTGCTGCCCGTGAACTCGCCGCCGCCGGACGCCCGTTGATCGTGATCGCTCAGACCAACGCCCAGGTCGACGACCTCGTCGACCGGCTGGCCACAGCCGATCCGGCTCTCCCCCTGGGCCGCCTGCACAGCAGCGAGCCACACCCCTACGACCCGGTGCTGGACGACCACCCTGGTGTCGTCACCTCCGCCAGGATCGCCGACCTCGACGGGCTGCCCGTCATCGTCTCCACCGCGGCCAAGTGGGCCTGGGTGAACCGGGAGACGCCTTGGCCGCACGCGATCGTGGACGAGGCGTACCAGATGCGCTCCGATGCCCTCCTCGCAGTCGCCGGGCTCTTCGAGAAGGCCCTCTTCGTCGGCGACCCGGGCCAGCTCGACCCCTTCAGCCAAGTAGGCGCCGAGCAGTGGGCGGGCCTCGCCTACGACCCCTCGGCAAGCGCGGTCGCCACCCTCCTGTCACACAACCCCGGCCTGCCGCAGCACCGTCTTCCCGTCTCCTGGCGGCTGCCGGCCTCCGCGGCGCCGCTGGTCTCGGCGGCCTTCTATCCGTACACGCCCTTCCGCAGCGGCACCGGTCCCGGCGACCGCACCCTCACCTTCGGCACACCTTCCGGTGACTGCCCGGCGGACCGCGTCATCGATGAGGCCGCGCTGTCCGGCTGGGGGCTGCTGGAGCTGCCCGCCCGTGTCACGCCGCGTACCGACCCCGAGGCCGTCGCCGCCGTGGCCCAGGTCGTACGGCAGCTGCTCACCCGCGAGGGCGTCAGCACCGACGAACGCCGGACGGGTCCCACACCTCTCACCGCCGAACGCGTCGCCGTCGGCACCGCCCACCGCGACCAGGCTGCGGCCGTACGCGCTGCACTCGCCGGGCTCTCCCTCCCCGAAGACCTGCACGTCACGGACGTCACCGTGGACACGGCGAACCGGCTCCAGGGACGGGAGTTCGATGTGACGGTGATCCTCCACCCGCTCTCGGGACGCCCGGACGCCACCGCGTTCCACCTGGAGACCGGACGGCTGTGCGTACTTGCTTCCCGCCACCGGCACGCGTGCATCGTCGTCTGCCGCGCGGGAGTCCCCGAGCTCCTCGACGACCACCCCAGCACAGAGCCCGTCCAGCTGGGCGTCACCGTGAAGTTCCCCGACGGCTGGGAGGCGAACCACGCGGTCCTCTCCCACCTCTCCGCGCACGCCGTGCCCTGGCAGCCCCGGCAGCTGTGAGCTGTGCGCGCGGGGCGTGCGCCGCATGCCCGCGAACGCCGTCCTGCACACAGCGCCGAAGAAGCGCGACAATGGGCGGCGGCCACTACAGATGGAGGTAGCCACAATGCCCGAGCCGCATTCGGCTCCGGACCCGCGCGGGGGCGCCCCGCGCTTCCGCCGTCCGGCACCGCTGCTCTTCGAGCCCTCTGAGATCAAGGACGACGACGAGCAGTTCTTCGACCTGGACGCGATCACGGACCCCCGCGAGCTGCTGGAACGCTCGACCGAACTGGCCCTGGCGTTCCGGGCTGCCGCCGACCGTGCCGTGGAGTTCCAGGCGATGGCCGCTGCGCAGCTCGCCGACCCCAAGCGCTTCGACCGGCTCACGGACGCGGCCATCGCCGAGCGCAGCGACTGGGCCGAGGACTATGCCCGGAGAATGATCGAGTTCGGACGGGAACTCCTCGCGGACCGCGGACCGCAGTAGCGCGGCAGCCACAGCCCCCGGGCCATCAGGGAATCGGAACCCGCGGCTCGCTTCCGTCACTCCCGTTCCTCAGAGTCACGGGGCATATGCGCGGCGTGCAAGATACCCGAGAGCGCTCGCTGTTGTCCGATTTTCCCGAGACAGTTCAAAACAGAACAGCTTCTCCGGTAAATGTGTATGCCATGAGTGACTGGCAGCGGGACACCACCCCTCAGCACACCCACCCCGTCGGCGACCCCGACATCCTCGAATTCACCGCGGCCCCGGCCACGCGCCGTGCCCCGGCCGACTCGGGCCCGTCCTGCGTCACCGCTGCCGGCGCCGACTGGCTCGCGTCGGCCAGTGTCTTCCCGGCAAGCGTGCGCGCACTGTGGCGGCACCGCCCCGACTCCCCCAGCGTCCTGCCGTGCGGCACCGTCTTCGACGTGGTCAGTACGCCGCCGCTGCCGGGCCGCCGTCTCCTCGACCGCTTATGGTCCACGGGCCCCGGCAGCGGACCGGTCGCCGTGCACCGCGGCCGCATGCTGCTCTTCGCCTCTCCGGGCACGGCCCAGCGGCTCCCCGCCCTGCTGAGCTGGGGTGAGTGGTGGGAGCCGAAGGGGACGCGCGAGCAGCGGAGGCTTCGGGAGCCCGCGATTGCGGAAACGTTCCCCCCGCTGCTCTGCCACGGCCTCGGAGACTTCGTGACCATCCCCGCCCTCCTCCCCCAGAACCACGACGGCGACCACGACGGCGACCGGGAGAGGCGGCAGACGGCGGCGCCGTCCGCCCCGTCCCGCTGGCTCGTGGCACCGGACCTGCGCGACCCCTGGCTTCCGGGCCCCGAGGTTCTGCTCCGCGCCTGCGTGGGCTCCCACCGCGAGCGGCGCGCACCGCACCTCCAGCTGTCCGTACGCGCAGGTCGTGGCTTCGCGGCCGTCGAACAATCGATTTCAGAAACAGCGGACCGTGATGCTAAGGTCTACGACGTCACCAGGCGCCGTTAGCTCAGTTGGTTAGAGCAGCTGACTCTTAATCAGCGGGTCCGGGGTTCGAGTCCCTGACGGCGCACAGACAGTCGAAGGCCCCCTCACCTCGGTGAGGGGGCCTTCGTCGTGCGGCCGGGACGGCACGCCCTCAGAGTCGTTTTCTCCCGGTGTTTCATCACCCTCGGCCTTGAAGAGCCCATTCACCCGCCCTGGGAACGCTCCGCGGGCTTCACGCTGGTGATTCGGTGACGGTCAGGAACCCGCGGATGTACCCGGTCACGGTGTCCAGGTGGCTTTCGAGCAGGAAGTGTCCCCCTCCGGGAACCAGGTGGATCTCCGCGTCCGGCAGGTCCTTTGTGAAGGCGCGTGCTCCGTCCGGGCCGAAGATCTCGTCGCCTTCGCCCCAGACCGCGAGGAGAGGCACCTGGCGTTCCCGAAAGTAGGCGTGCACCTGGGGGTAGAGGGGTCGGTTGCTGGCGTAGTCCCGGAACAGGGCCAGCTGTACGAGGTCGTTGCCTGGCCGGCTGACCTCGCGGTGGTCGGCAGTCCAGGTGTCGGGGTCGACCAGCTCGGGCCGGTCCACTCCGTGCAGGTACTGCCAGCGGATGGCGTCGAGCGAGAGGGCGCCGCGGACGGCGGGTTCGGTCTCGGGGCCCGGATTCTCGGAGTACGCCCATACAGGCTTCCAGAAA
This sequence comes from Streptomyces sp., assembly GCA_035556995.1. GTDB lineage: Bacteria > Actinomycetota > Actinomycetes > Streptomycetales > Streptomycetaceae > Streptomyces. The sequence goes on along the minus strand of DATMEI010000747.1, from coordinate 2,310 downwards.
TCCGGTACGAAGCCCTCCTCGTAGGCGTTGCCGTTCTGCGTGATCACCGCGGTGATCGCGTCCGGCGTGCGCAGGGCCAGCCGCCAGCCGATGGGTGCGCCGTAGTCCTGGACGTACACGGCGTAGCGAGTGACGTCGAGCTGGGCCAGAAGGGCTTCGGTGACGTCGGTCAGGGAGTCGAAGGTGTAGGTGAACGCGTCCACCGGCGGGGCGTCGGAGTTGCCGAAGCCGAGGTGGTCGGGGGCGATGACGTGGAATCGATCGGCCAGCGCCGGAATGAGGTGGCGGAACATGCGTGAACTGGAGGGGAAGCCGTGCAGGAGTACGAGCGTGGGCGCCTCGCGGGCTCCTGCCTCGCGGTAGAAGACGCGATGTCCCCGCACGGTCGCGTACTGGTGAAGGACCTCAACCATGACTAACCCCTTCAATGACATGTGATGGTTACTTCTCGGTGCCCAGTAGACCCCCCTTGGGGTAACCTGTCAAACTACTTGATGGAGTTAGTTGGAAAGGTGAGGTCAGTGCTGGACGACCAAGCCCTGATACAGGCGCTGAACAGCACCCCTGTCGCGGACGGCCGACGCCGGGACCTGTGGCGTGACGACCACGAGGTGGACAGGTGGGCCCGGGAGCACGGGGGGCTCGGCGGCGACGAGGAGCGCCGGTGGCTGCGCACCGCCCGGGACGCGCTCCAGGCGGTGGACTCGGACACGTCGGCGGAGCCCCGTCTGCGCCGGGTCCTCGCAGGTGTTCGCAAAGTCCCGAAGCCCAGCGCGTCGGGCATCGAGTGGCACTTGGAGGTGCCGCCTGAGCGCAGGCTCGCCGTGGAACTCGTGCTCGCGTGGGCGGACGTCAAAGAGCGCATGCCCGGCCGTCTGCGGCCGTGCGAGAACCCTGAGTGCCGCCTCTTCCTTCTGGACCGCAGTCGTGCCAACTCCGCACGGTGGTGCTCGATGAAGACCTGCGGGAACCGGCTCAAAGCGCGTCGGCACCAGGCTCGGGCACGGGAGACCCCACGGCCCGAGGGCTCCGGAGAGGAGAACGACATCTAAGCGTCGTCGCCCTTGCGCGTGACCTTCACCCGCCAGCCGTCCTTCGCGCTGTGCCCGGTGACCTCCACCCGCAGTCCGCCGGCGCGGTCCGTCGCCCAGCTCTCGTCCGCTCCGAGCGGGGCGTCCGCGAGCGAGGGGTAGACCGAGCCGTCGCTGCAGGCGTGGGTGCCGGGGTGTCCGTCGACGACCTTGACCGGCCCGTACGTCGAGGCACGGTCGCTGCGCACCCAGTACATCAGCACCCCCTCCGCGCACAGCCCCCGGTCGTTGCCCTCCGAGTCGCGGGCCTCGATCGCCAGCGCCTCGTGGTGGCTCGTACGCACCACTGCCAGCCGCCGGTCCCGCGGACCGCCCAGCGGGTTCTTCCCTAGCGGGCGAAGGGTGTGCGTACTGCTGCCCGGTCCGGGCGGTACGCAGCTGACGTTGTGGCGTGAGAGCCAGCCGAGCTTCCACTTCTCCCAGGCGAAGAGGTCGGGAGCGAGTCCGAACTGGCTGCCCATGAGGTCCCAGTCGCCCACGTACGTGTCCCAGTCGGCCAGGCCCGAGACGGGGCGCTGGTAGAGGTCCGGCAGGTCGAAGGCGTGGCCGGTCTCGTGGGCGAGGACGTGGCGGTCGGGCGGGCTCTGCTCGAAGATCGTGACGAGGCGCCTCAGTTCGGTGCCGTCGGCCTCGATCGGGTTGTCGAAATTGACGACCTTCGTCGCATCGGAGTCGACACCGCGGGCGTCGGGGTCGGCGACGAGATAGACCAGGTCGTACCGGCTGAAGTCGATACGCGGGTCTGCCGCGGCGACGGCGTCACGCAGATACTCCGTGCGCTGCTTCGCGTTCCAGTCACGCTTTATGCCGTACGAGCGCGAACTCGAGGGCATCTCGATCCAGCGCTTGCCCGCGTGGGCCTTGAGGCGGAACTTCCCGTAGGAGGCGCGGGCGAAGAAGTCGGAGGTGGCGGGGAAATGGTCGGCGGCCAGTTCGCGGGGCGTGGCCAGCGGCCGGGAGTCCGGGAAGGAGAGGAAGAGCATCGCGGCGTCGAGGCGGCGCTCGGGGCGCGGGTACGCGGTGTCCCAGCTGTCCACGCCGAGGGAGTGGTGGGCGCCCGTACGCGGGAGGGCACAGGGGGCGGCCACTGCCGCCGCGGTTATCGGACCCGCGAAGAGCGCCATGCCTATGAGAGCGCTGAGGGCGGTGATGACGGCTCCCGCACGGCGCCAACCGCACCGCACGGAAGTGGCTCTCCGGGAACCGTGCTTCCGCAGTC
>DATMEI010000746.1:0-3074 GCA_035556995.1 Streptomyces sp. | reverse complement strand
ACGCACCTTCGCCACGGCGTCCTTGATCCCGGCCCGGTCGAGCGGACGTACCGGCTTGGCGAGCCTGGTGTCCGTGCAGCCCTGCTGCTTCTCGGAGCCGTAGAGCCGCAGTCCGGTGGGGTAGTCGTCGGGCAGGCTGTCGACGACGGTGCCGACGGCTTTGCGGGCGGAGGCGATGCGCGTACTGCCCGAGCCGTCCTTGTCCGCCATCGAACCGGACGAATCCAGCACCATGACCATCGAGCTGTTGCCGTCTGCAACGGCTTTCGGTGCGGAACTCGCCGGTGCGCCGGCTGTCAGCGCGAGCAGCACTCCGGCTCCCGACACCCCGACGGCCGTTCTCTTCATTCGGCTTCGCAGTGACCCCATGTACGCCGTCCCCCTCGCACCTGACGTGCCCGGTACATCTTTGCACGAGACTCTATGACTTTGCTCTCGCACACTGCAAGTGGGTTCTCGTCACGGAACAGCAACGGCGGACACCCTCACTGCGTCGGGTTCCCGCCGCCCGCACACGCGCCTCACACACGAAGAGGCCCCGGCCGTCCGAACGGCCAGGGCCTCTCTGTAAAGCGTTTGGTTTCACACACTCGAACCTGCGGGCACGGAGTCGGTCGCCTCCGTCCACAGATCCTGCTCGGCGCGGTCCGCCTGGATCTGGCGGTACACGAGGAGCCCGCCGATGGCGGCCAGTGCGACCAGGAGAAGCTTCTTCACCGCGCTACCTCGTCATTCTGAGAGACGTTGGGACCATCTGGCGCCCGATGATACCCAACCACCTCTCGGCAGAAGGCGGTCCGCCCCCACGCATGACGATCTTTCTCACCGGCGCGTCCGGTGCGTCCTTCGAGTTCGCAACACCGAGCGGCCCTCGCGCCGCTCTACGCCCACACGTCGGCTTTGCCGCCCCGCCATTCGATCAGCACCGGGTCGTCGAGGCGTACCTGATCGGGATCGAGCCCGGCACGGCGCAGGATCTCCACCAGATCGGCGATGCCGTGGGCAAGGCCGAGGTCGTCTCCATCGGCTCTGTCAGCGGTGATGCGGCGCCCGCCCGTCGGGGCAGGCGGATGCACGACTATCGACGCAGTCATACGGAAAGCCTGCGACGGTTTCGCGCCTGGCGCATCCCGGGAGAGCAGCCGCGACCGAAATGACAGCGGAGAGTGCCGATATGGACACGCTGCGCTCAAATCACGGCCTCCGGACACACCTGCGGACACGGCCTCCGGCTCACTTCAATGCCCCGTCCGGCGCCCTACGTTGAGAGCCGCACCATGGAGAGGACGCCGGCCACGTGACTGATTTCCCGAACCGCCCGCTGCTCATCGGAACCCGCAGTTCACCCATGGCTCTCGCGCAGACAGAGCATGCGGCCCGCCTGCTCCACCGCCTCGACCCCTCCCTGCGTACCGAGACCGTGGCGACCACGACCGAAGGCGACACCTGGCCGGGCGACCTCAGCCAAGTCGGCGGAAAGGGCCTGTTCGTCAAGGCGATCGACCAGCAACTCCAGCGCCGTGAAGTCGACATGGCCGTCCACTGCCTCAAGGACGTTCCCGGTGACCGCCCCCTGCCGGACGGTCTGACGTTCGCCGCGATGCTGCCCCGTGCGGATGTGCACGACGTGCTCGTCGTCCGCGAGGGCTCCTCGGTCACCTCCCTCGCGGATCTGCCCGAAAGGGCCGCTGTCGCCACGAGCTCCGTACGCCGCAGGGCACAACTCCTCGCCGTACGCCCCGACCTCCGCGTCGTGGCGGTGCGCGGCTCGGTCGGCACACGGCTGGAGAAACTGGACGCGGCGGCCGGCGGCGGCCTGGGCGGCGAAGACGGCCCCGCAGTGGCCGCGTTGGTGCTGGCGAGGGCCGGGCTTCAGCGACTGGGCCTGACGGGCCGCATCAGCTACGAGTTCCCGCTGGAGCAGATGCTCCCCGCTGTCGGTGCCGGCGTGCTGGCGCTGGAGTGCCGCCAGGACGACGAGGCCGTCACCGCACTGCTGAAGCGGCTCAACCACCCAAGGACTCAGGCCGAAGCGAGCGCTGAGCGTTCGATGCTGCACGGGCTGCGTGGCCACTGCAACTCCCCGATCGCCGGCCACTGCGTCACCGGCGCCGACGGCCGGCTCACCTTGCGCGGCCTGGTCTTCGCCGACGACGGCACACAGTTCGCAGACGCTCGCCTGCAGGCGGACTCCGCCGCCGACGCCGTGGCTCTCGGTTCGCGGGTGTGCGCCGCACTCTCGCGGCAGGGAGCCCGGGACATCATCGGCGATTGAGAGCGCCGGACTTCACCGCCGTTTCGAGTGCTTCCTCTGCCGCGGCACCCCGCTGGTGATGCCGCGCCGTGGAGCCGAAGCCCCCTCCCGCTGCAGCTCCGTGACGCGGCCCCTGTGCGTAAGAGCGTGTATCCGGCTGCTCCGTGCCTGGTTGAGCGCTCGTACACCATCCCGCACACGCTGGTGGTCCCAACTCGCCCTCACAGCCCTCCCGCTCTCGGGCGGTGCGAGCAGCGACTCGATAGCCGTGATCGCGCTCTCGACCTTCTCCATGCCGTCGAAGGACGGGAGAGCCGCCACTTCCTCTCTCGCCCTGCCGACGGAGTCGAGGATCGGGAGGAGGTACGGCTCCCGCTCGTGATGGCTCGTCACGTCGATCTCCGCGATGTAGAACATGTATCTGTTCGCAGCGTCCGCCGCGCTTATCAAATGGTCCTGGGCCTTCTCGAACCTTGCGACGTCGTGCTTGGCGATCTCCAAGGCGGCTTCCCACGCGGCGTGCGTACGCGAGATCCACAGCTGGGCGACTATCGAGACCAGGCCAGCCATCAGTACCGCACCGGATGTCACGAAAGCAGCAACCATCGCGGGTGCACCCATGTCCATACCGGAATCATGAGTTATGTCCGCCGACGTAACGGGGCCAACTTGATAAATCGGACGGTATCCAGGAAGGGGCGCGGAGCGGTTGCGGATGTCAAAAGAGCACCTACGGACATCCGTAGGTGCTCTTCGCGCTGGTGGGGCTAGGAGGACTTGAACCTCCGGCCTCATCCTTATCAGGGATGCGCTCTAACCA
>DATMEI010000745.1:0-2270 GCA_035556995.1 Streptomyces sp. | reverse complement strand
GTCCATGCGCCGATGCAGGGCTCGGGCACGCGCCTGGTTGCGGGTCGTGCAGTCGCAGCGCACGAGGTGGTTCAGGTCGTCGAGCAGCGGGCCGGCGTCGCGCGCGTAGCGGCGCACCGCGGAATCGGTCCACTCGCCCGTGCCGTAACCGTGGAAGCGCAGATGCAGCTCGACGAGCCGGGAGACGTCCTTCACCAGTTCGTTGGAGTACTTGAGCGCGGTCATCCGCTTCTTGACCATCTTCGCGCCCACCACCTCGTGGTGGTGGAAGGAGACCCGCCCGTCCTTCTCGAAGCGCCGCGTCCTCGGCTTGCCGATGTCGTGCAGCAGAGCGGCCAGCCGCAGCGTCAAGTCGGGGCCTCCGTCCTCCAGAGCGATGGCCTGCTCCAGGACGGTCAGCGAGTGCTCGTACACGTCCTTGTGGCGGTGATGCTCGTCCCGCTCCAGCCGCATCGCGGGGATCTCCGGCAGTACGCGTTCCGCGAGCCCCGTCTCGACCAGCAGCCTGATCCCCTTCACCGAGCGGTCGGAGAGCAGCAGCTTGTTCAGCTCGTCCCGTACGCGCTCCGCGGAGACGATGCCGATACGGTCCGCCATGGCCTCCATCGCGCTGAGGACATCGCCGGCCACCGTGAAGTCCAGCTGCGCGGCGAAGCGCGCCGCCCGCATCATCCGCAGCGGGTCGTCGGAGAAGGACGCCTCGGGCGCTGCGGGAGTGCGCAGCACACGGCGAGCCAGATCCTCCAGACCGCCGTACGGGTCGATGAACTTCTTCTCCGGCAGTGCCACCGCCATCGCGTTCACCGTGAAGTCACGCCGCACCAGGTCCTCCTCGACGGAGTCGCCGTAGGAGACCTCCGGCTTCCGCGAGGTGCTGTCGTACGCCTCCGAGCGGTAGGTGGTGACCTCCACCTGGAAGGTGCGCGTCTCTCCCCCGTCGTGGGCCTTCTTCTGGCAGCCCACAGTTCCGAAGGCGATACCGACCTCCCACACCGCGTCGGCCCAGGGGCGCACGATGCGCAGCACGTCCTCGGGCCGTGCGTCGGTGGTGAAGTCCAGATCGTTGCCGAGCCGCCCCAGCAGCGCGTCCCGTACCGAACCGCCCACCAGCGCAAGGTGGAAACCGGCTTCCTCGAAACGGCGGGCAAGGTCGTCTGCGACGGGGGACACCCGCAGCAACTCGCTCACCGCGCGGCGCTGCGCCGCGCTGAGCTGCTCATGAGCGGGTGAATCGGGTGGCGTCGGCTGGGTGTCATCGTTGGCGTTCGGCACGACAGCACAGGGTACGTTGCCGCCCGTACGCCCCGCCCCGCGCCTGGTCACAAAGGCAAGGGATCATGTGACCCACACCGCGGCACGTCCACCCTCAGGACATCGTTACCATCAGGGGTTCAGGAACCATCATCACGGTGACGGCACCGCCGTCCTGCAGCGAGACGATCCACGACGACACACGACGGGACGGACGAGCGCGTGGCCGAGGCGGCTGAGAACCAGGGCACCCCGACCGCTGCCGTCCGCCGGTGGCTGCGAGGCAGCGCCGTCGTGCTGCTCACCACCGGGCCGCTCATCGGCGGACTGCTGCCGCCCCCGGCGGCGGCAGCGACAGCGCCCACAGGGGCGGCTTCCACAGCGGACGCGGCGGAGTCGGCCGCTTCCGCAGCGAACTCGGCCGGCACCAGTGCCCATGCGGCCTCCGCCCCTGGCGCCCAGAGTCAGCCGAGGGCTGCGACCGCGGCCCGTAAGGCCACCGGCTCGCGCACCGCCGGTATCTCCATCAGCTCCCTCTCGCCCGCCACCCCGGAAAAGGGCGACACCGTCAGCGTGACCGGCACGGTCACCAACAACGGGCGCTCGCCCGTCACCGACGGCCGCATCGGCCTCCGTGTCGGCCCGCGCGCAGAGAGCCGCGGCGCCCTCGAACAGAACGCCCGGCGCAAGGAGTACCTGCCCGGTGCGGACGGCAGCGAGGTCCGCGGCAAGGACGCGACGACGAAGGTCGGCAGCATGCGGCCCGGCATCCGCCGTACGTTCAAACTGAAGCTGCCCGTCAGCGCGTTGAAGATGAGCTCGTCGGGCGTGTACCAGCTGGGCGTGACGCTCACGGGTCAGACACGGGAGCGCCCGTACGACCAGATCCTCGGCATCGAGCGCAGCTTCCTGCCCTGGCAGACGTCCGACGCGAAGAACAAGACGGGACTGACCTACCTCTGGCCGCTGGTCTCCAGGCCCCACATGACGGCCCGGATGGAGTCCGACGAGGAGCAGAC
>DATMEI010000744.1:0-7988 GCA_035556995.1 Streptomyces sp. | reverse complement strand
GCCGTGAGGTGCGTCCAGGGAGTCGAGGAAGACGTAACCGACGGCTGTCTTCTCGTTGGTGTTGGCGTAGCGCAGCCAGGCGAGTGGCGCCGAGCCGGGGCGCCGCCAGCGCGTGCCGTCGCGCAGGCGTCCCGTGAGGCTGACGGCGTCCGTTTCGGCGGCGATCCTGCTGTCCACCGTGGTGGTCACCGCCCGGCCCGCCGGGTCGTCCACTCCGGCCGCCAGCACCACGATTTCGTCGTCCAGCAGGAACCACGACTTGGTGGCGCGGGCGTTGCGGTAGGCCACGAAGTCGTCCGGAAGCAGCCCGGCCTGCTTCGCCGCGTAGGCGACGTCGTCGGACTGGACGAGCGACGCCGTTCCATAGGTGTCCAGCGCGGCACCGCCGGAGTGGGAGTGCGTGCCGCACGGGAAGTAGACGTAGGTGTTCTGCTTCTCGGAGGACGAGGTGAACCCGGCGTCGGGGTTGTCGTACCACTTGCCGCCGTACAGTTCGGGGATCGTCTTACGGGTCTCCACCGGGGCGGTGACACCGGCCAGCCGGTAGGGGGAGACGGCCGTGAAGTAGTCGACGCCGAAGGCATGCGTCTGGTCCTGCTTCGACAGATACAGGTAGTGCGCTCCGTCGCCCTGGAACCACGGCTTGAGGTTCTCGCCGCTCATGTACTCGTACTTGCTGATCCGCCGTGAACTGCGGGCGAGCGCGAACGCCCAGCCCGGGCGGTGGTGGACGGTGCGGTCCATGGCGTTGAACGCCGTCGTGTACGAGGCTTCCTTGAGGTCCCGGGCGGGGAGGGAGTCGTCGGCGAGGATGTCGGCGTAGCGGGCGACGGTCACGGGGGAGACGAACGCGGTCGGGTCCAGTGGCGCCTTTGATGCCTCCCGGACGAACTTCACGTACCCCTTGAGAGCGGTGGCGTCGTCGCCGGAGGAGTGGGCGGCGAGGTCGGTGACGGCCTCCAGCACGGTGGTCGCGTCGCCGTATCCGCTCTTGGCACGCGACGCCCCGCGGCCCTTGACCGCCTCCATCATCCAGCCCTCGAAGATCACCGGCGCGAAGCCGTCCACCACCCAGCCGCGCACCACCCCGGCCATCTCGTCCTGCGGCAGGTAGGCCGTGCCGTCCAGGATCTTCAGGGTCTGCACGACACGGCTGAGCAACGAGGTGCCGTAGGTGCCGGTGTACGCGACGGAGGCGTGCTGGATGTAGGAGCCGTCGGCGTAGAAGCCGTCCGTGACGCCGTGCCGGAGGTGGTACGGGTCGATCGTGGCGAGCACGGTCAGCTGGTCGGCGACGGCCTTGCTGACCCGGGCGTCGTCGCCGAGGGCGGCGCCCTGCATGATCCGGTCGGTGGTGATGTCGGCGAGGTTGGCGCCGGTGTGGAAGCGGGAGTCGAGGTCGACGTCGCCGTCCTTGCCGTTGCGCAGATAGCCGTCCATCGCGGCGACGTAGGTGGCGGTGAGGTCCGGGCGGTGGGCGGCGAACTGGTCCCGCAGCAGCACCAGGACCTTGCTCACCTGCTGGGAGATGCCGATCTCCCAGTTGAACCAGTTGCCGTAGTACCCCTTCGACTGGTCGCCGTAATAGTGGTCGTAGAGCCAGGCCAGGCCGTCGATGACGCGCCGCTGGACGGCCTCGTCGCCGTGCAGGGGGTTGTCGTCCGCGGGGGTGCGGGTGGCGAGCGCGATCTCGTGGAGGTACTGGAAGGACTTCGTCAGGTTCTGGTCGCTGGTGCCGAGGTCGCCGAGCCCCTGGAACAGCTCGCCGTCGCCGGCCGCGTCCATCGCGTCCAGACGGTCCCGCGCGGCGCCGGTGATGGCGGCCACCTTGCCGGCCACCTCGGGACGGGCGTCGACCTCGGCGGTGCCCGCCAATACGGCGACGGTGTTGTCGACAAGCCGCGCGAGGTCTCCCCCTGGCTTCTCCTGGAGGTGCCCCCAGGCCGGTTCCCCGGTGGCCGGATCCCGCGGAGGACTTGCCGCCCGTGCACGCAGCGGCTCGGCGAGGGTGAGCAGCGCGCTCGCGGGGACCATGGACAACAGGGCGCGGCGCGACAGCTCCATGGGGCGCTCCACATTTTCGACCGTATGCCGGAAAGGTTCGCCGTATCCAAGCAACGGGCCCCCGTGGTGTCAACGCGTCAGCACCACCTGCAGGACACCACACAGCAGGATGACGGCTCTGAACTCGGGGCTTTGGCCGGGCGGTTGATGCTCAAGGGTGCGTTCGAGCCTGCGGGCGGTGCGCGCTCATGACCGTGGTCCTGCTGACGGGATTCTCCGCAACTGCCATGGCCTGGAACCCGCTTGACGGCGAGTCCCGCTGAGGAAAGCGTGTTGCCCTGCCGTGAGCTGTGCCCGACAGGCGACGACGCGGCAAGTGAAGGAGCCGTGATGCGTGGAGGCCACGTCGCCGTCGTCGGCGGCAGCATCGCCGGGTGCGCCGCGGCTCTGGCGGCGGCACGCGGGGGTGCCGAGAGGGTCAGCGTCTTCGAGCGGGCGGAGGGCGAACTCCGCGACCGCGGTGTCGGATTGGCCCTCCACAGCGACCGTTACGCCGAACTCGAAGCCGCCGGATACGTCGCGCAGTCCATGCCGTGGGCGCGGCTGTCCCGGCGGAAGTGGGTCGTACGGGACGGGTTACGGGGACTGGGGCGGCCCATTGCCACCCAGCCGTTCCCGTTCCGGGCCTACAGCTGGGGATCGCTCTGGAACGAACTGCGGCGGCGGGTGCCGGACGGGACGGCCTACCGCTCCGGTGCGATCGTCAGTGCCGCGGAGGCCGACGCCGACGGCGTGCGTCTTCAGCTCACCGACGGACACCAAGAGCGCTTCGACGCGGTCATCGGAGCTGACGGATACCGCTCCGTCATACGTGCAGCCATGTTCCCGGGCCTCAGCCCCACGTACGCCGGTTACTTCGGGTGGCGCGGCACGTCGCAGGACGTTCCGCAACTCGCCCAGGAGGAGCGCGAGTCGGCCCACACGGTGGTCTTCCCCGGCGGTCACTGCATGATCTACCGCATCCCCGACGGCCGCGGCAGCCACCGCCTCAACTGGGTGCTCTACACCGCCCCGTCCGAAGATCCGGAGCTGCGACTGGAGGACCTGCGGACGCCGACCTCGCTGCCGCCGGGCCGGCTCTCCTCCGCCCTGACCGGACACCTCCGGGACCTCGTGGACGAGCACTTTCCGCCGTACTGGGCGGCGTGTGTGCTGCAGACCCCGCCGGAGACCACGTTCGTCCAGCCCATCTACGACCTGGAACTGCCGCACTACGCCACCGGCAGGCTGCTGCTCGCCGGGGACGCCGCCACCGTCGCCCGGCCGCACACCGGCGGCGGAAGTCTGAAGGCGCTCCAGGACGCCACGGCCCTGGAGACCGCCATGCGTTCGGGGACCTCGTGGGAGGAGATCGTGACGGCGTACGACGCCGATCGCCGCGCCGTCGGTGCGGCCATGGTCACGCTCGGGCGCCGGCTGGGGCGCGCGCAGGTCGAGCACACGCCGGACTGGGCTGCCATGCGGGAGCCGGACTTCACCGCGTGGTGGCAGGAGCAGCACCAGGGTTCCGACCGGACCAGCGGCTTCGGCGGGCACGCGCTGCGCCGCGACTGATCACCGGCCGGTCGGCGGGAGAGCAAGGTCCAATGCCTGATGCAGTGCCGTGGGATCGGCGCGTACGTCGCCGCCAGAGGCGCCCTTGCCCGGCCGCCCGACTTTGACCGGCCGCAGAACTTGATTGATTCCAGAAAACGGGAAACACTCCGGCGTATGTCCACGACTACGGACTTCGAGCGCATGTTGCGTGGGGCGGCTCTGCGAGTGACGCGTCCGCGGACAGCAGTGCTGTCCGCGGTGCACGACCATCCGCACGCCGACACGGACTCGATCACCAGTGTCGTGCGTGAAGATCTCGGCGGGGTTTCCCACCAGGCCGTTTATGACGTGCTGCGTGCACTGACCACGGCGGGTCTGGTGCGGCGCATCGAGCCGCCGGGCTCTGTGGCGCGCTACGAGGCGCGGGTCGGGGACAACCACCACCATGTCGTCTGCCGGTCGTGCGGTGCCATCGCCGATGTGGATTGCGCCGTCGGCGCCACGCCCTGCTTGACCGCATCCGACGACCACGGCTTCGTCATCGACGAGGCCGAGGTCGTCTACCGGGGCCTGTGCCCCGGCTGTTCCACCGCAACGAGTTACTGAGCACACACCCGTTGAACCCGGAAGGAATCCCCCGTGGCTGACAGTCCAGACGCCGTTGTTGGCGAGATGAACGAGGAAGGTGCGGGCGGGTGCCCGGTCTCTGCCGGGCGCTTCAACCACCCCACCGAAGGCGGAAGCAACCGTGACTGGTGGCCGAACCAGCTCAACCTGTCGATCCTCCGTAAGCACCCCGCCGTGGCCAACCCCATGGACGGGGACTTCGACTACGCGGCGGAGTTCCAGACCCTCGACCTCGACGCCCTGGCGAGGGACGTCGACGAGGTGCTGACCACGTCGCAGGAGTGGTGGCCTGCCGACTTCGGCCACTACGGGCCGTTCATGATCCGGATGGCCTGGCACAGCGCCGGTACGTACCGCATCGAAGACGGCCGCGGCGGCGCCGGCGCCGGCATGCAGCGCTTCGCGCCCCTCAACAGCTGGCCCGACAACGGCAACCTCGACAAGGCGCGCCGGCTGCTCTGGCCGGTGAAGAAGAAGTACGGCCGCAAGCTCTCGTGGGCCGATCTCATGATCTTCACGGGCAACCGCGCGCTGGAGTCGATGGGCTTCAAGGCCTTCGGCTTCGCCGGCGGCCGGGCGGACGTCTGGGAGCCGGACCAGGACGTCTACTGGGGCCCCGAGCGCACCTGGCTCGGCGACGAGCGCTACACCGGCGACCGGGAGCTCGCGAACCCTCTGGCCGCCGTCCAGATGGGCCTCATCTACGTCAATCCGGAGGGCCCGAACGGCACGCCGGACCCGCTCGCCGCGGCCCGGGACATCCGCGAGACGTTCCGGCGCATGGCGATGAACGACGAGGAGACCATCGCGCTGATCGCGGGCGGGCACACCTTCGGCAAGGCCCACGGTGCCGCCGACGCGGACCTCCACGTCGGCCCGGAGCCCGAGGGTTCCCCCCTCGAGGAGCAGGGCCTCGGCTGGAAGAACTCCTTCGGCACCGGCAAGGGCCGGGACGCGATCACCAGCGGCCTCGAGGTGACCTGGACGCCCACCCCGACGACGTGGGACAACAGCTTCTTCGAGACCCTGTTCGGGTACGAGTGGGAGCTGACGAAGAGCCCCGCCGGTGCCAACCAGTGGCAGCCGAAGGACGGCGCCGGGGCCAACACCGTGCCCGACCCTGAGGACGGCTCGCTCTCGCGCCCGCCGACGATGCTGACCACCGACCTGGCGCTCCGGTTCGACCCGGTCTACGAGCCGATCTCGCGGCGCTTCCTGGAGAACCCGGACCAGCTCGCGGACGCCTTCGCCCGCGCGTGGTTCAAGCTGACGCACCGCGACATGGGACCGATCCAGCGCTACCTCGGGCCGCTCGTCCCGCAGGAGACGCTGATCTGGCAGGACCCGGTCCCGGCCGTGGACCACGCGCTCGTCGAAGCGGAGGACGTCGCCGCTCTCAAGCGCCAGATCCTCGACTCCGGGCTGTCGGTCGCCCAGCTCGTGTCCACGGCGTGGGCGTCGGCCTCGACGTTCCGCGGCAGCGACAAACGCGGCGGGGCGAACGGTGCGCGCATCCGCCTCGAGCCGCAGCGGGAGTGGGACGCCAACGACCCCGAAACGCTGACGACGGTGCTGCGCACCCTTGAGGAGATCCAGGAGTCCTTCAACGGCTCCCAGACCGGCGGGAAGAAGATCTCGCTCGCCGACCTCCTCGTGCTCGGCGGATGCGCGGCGGTCGAGCAGGCCGCCGAGAACGCCGGCTACGACGTCCAGGTTCCGTTCACCCCGGGCCGTACGGACGCGTCGCAGGAGCAGACCGATGTGGACTCCTTCGCTGCGCTCGAACCGACCGCGGACGGGTTCCGCAACTACCGCGGGAAGAACGGGCAGTTGCCGTCCGAGTTCCTGCTGGTCGACCGCGCGAATCTGCTGACGCTGAGCGCGCCCGAGATGACCGTCCTTGTAGGCGGCCTGCGTGCCCTCGGCGCGAACCACCAGCAGACCACCCTGGGCGCCGGATCCGCGACGCCCGAGTCGCTGACCAACGACTTCTTCGTGGATCTGCTCGACCTGGGCACGGAGTGGAAGGCCACGTCCGAGGACGCGGAGACCTTCGAGGGCCGTGACCGTGCCACGGGCGAGGTCAAGTGGACCGGCAGTCGCGTCGACCTCCTCTTCGGCTCGAACTCCGAGCTGCGCGCCCTCGCGGAGGTCTACGCGAGCGACGACTCGCGGGAGAAGTTCGTACGCGACTTCGTGGGCGCCTGGGACAAGGTGATGAACCTCGACCGGTTCGACCTCGCCTGATTCCGATGTTCAGGCCGGCCGCTCGTCGGCCGGCCTGAACGCTCTCGGCCTCGCGAGTGCCAGGCGGTCGGAGCCGGGGCTTCCCACCGATCCGGCTCCGCGATCTGCGCCGCGGTGCCGCGACGTCGGCCCATGCGCCAGGGGGCGGACCTGCAGGACATTCAGGAGTTGCTCGGTCACTCCTCGATCACCATCACCGCGGACACCTGCACGACCTTGCTCCCTGAGGCCGACCTCGCCATCGCCGAGGCTGCCGCCCGGCTCGTTCTCGCGGGTGGTCCACGCGCCACCAGCGAGAACGCCGAGCCGGGGCCCGATGAGGCCGAAGTGTCCGGCGCTGAGCCTGTGCCGGATGGCGCCGTGGAATCCGGAGGCGGCAATGGTAGCTCCGTACCTTTCCTCTATGTCCGATGAGGGATAGCGGGTGCAATGTAGGCCCGGATATTTCGTGACCTCTAGCGGATGTCGGCTTGTTGAAGGGGTAGTTGGGATTATTTGAAGTGTTGCGCTGAAGGCAGGCGGAGCGGGTTTGGCCGGTGGCCTGCCTTGGCGCGAGAGGTCAGGGGCCTTACGCTTCCGCGAATCGGGCTGGCTCCTTGCCAGCCGCGGAACGTCTACCGGTCCTTCCCCCGGTCGCCAAGGATGCCGGTCTCCGCGTTGTCCGCCTGCATGACGCTCGGCACGGGTGCGCGACACTGCTTGTTGCTGCCGGCGTCGCTCCTCGCGTGGTGATGGAGATCCTGGGGCATAGCCAGATCAGCATCACCATGGACGTCTACACGCACGTCGTGCAGGACACCCAAAGGGAGGCGATCAGCCACATGGATCGGCTGTTGAAGCGCCGTCCCGACTGATCGCTGTTGTGAGGGAGACGTAGCTCCGGGCCGTGGTCGGTTACGGGGCTACGTCATTCAAGCGTCGAAGTATCTGGACCTCGGTGCGCAATCAGGGCGCGAGCGGCGGACAGAGCGTCTTCCCGGAGCCGGTCCATCGGAATGTCCCAACCTTCATCCCAGTCAGCCAGATGGATAGCGCACTCGATGATCGGCTGCAATTCGTCGGGGTAATCGAGGTCCATCGCCACTTCAGCCCAGATCAGATCGGCGCCCCTCGCCGGGTCCAGAGAGCCGTCGACGATCTGGGCAGCCAGCCAGTGGGCCAGGGCCCACTTAGCGGCTCTCGGAGATGCGGGGGCTTCGAAGCGGATGCCCAGCTCTTCCGCCACGTGGCCGAACAACTCTTGTGCTTCGGGCTCCTCGTGACGCCCCAGGCCGGCCAGCAGTGGAAGCGACGGGGCGTCGACGTCAGCCACCAGTGCGTCAACGGCAGCTTGGATGAGCCGATCGGAACCGACGTGGCGTCCGAGTGCTCGGGCCTGTGCCAGCGTTCTGAGCTGTTTCAGCGCCTCGTCCCTGGTCACTTCGGAAGCGTCCCATCCCCGTTGATGTCGGATTTGAATGTGAAGGCCCCGGACCTTGATCGGTCCGGGGCCTTTTCGCTGGTGCCCCCGGCAG
>DATMEI010000743.1:0-2105 GCA_035556995.1 Streptomyces sp. | reverse complement strand
CGGTGCGCGCTCTGTCCCCGGTGCGCGCTCGACTGCCGGAGTGCGGTCCACGTACCGCAGTGAACGCAGCCCCCGCTCCATGTGCCAGTGCAGATAGGCGGAGACCAGCCCTGTGCCCTCGCGGGCGTGACGCGCCTCGGTCGCATCGGCCGTCTCCCAGTCGCCCGTGAGCAGTGCTCCGAGCAGCCGCAGCGCTTCCGGCGACGGTACGACGCTGCCGGGGACCCGGCAGTCACCGCACACCACACCGCCGGAGGCGACGGAGAAGAACCGATTCGGGCCGTGCAGGCCGCACTTGGCGCAGTTCTCGAAGCTCGGCGCGTAGCCGCCCATGGCCAGCGACCGCAGCAGGAAGGCGTCCAGCACCAGACCCGGCGTGTGCTCACCCGCGGCCAGTGTGCGCAGTCCGCCCACCAGCAGCAGGTACTGCTGCACGTTGGGTTCGCCCTCGTGGTCGGTGAAGCGCTCGGCGGTCTCCAGCATGGCCGTACCGGCGGTGTAGCGCGCGTAGTCGCCGACGATGCCCTGTCCGTACGCCGTGATGGTCTCCGTCTGCGTGCACAAGGGCAGCCCCCGGCTGACCAGTTCGCTGCCCCGTGCGAAGAACTGCACATCGACGTGGCTGAACGGCTCCAGCCGCGCTCCGAACTTCGACTTCGTACGGCGCACCCCGCGGGCGACTGCCCGCACCCGGCCGTGCCCGCGCGTGAGCACCGTGATGATCCGGTCCGCCTCACCCAGCTTCTGGGTGCGCAGCACGATGCCGTCGTCGCGGAACAGGGTCATGCGGCCCATTGTCGCCCACGGGCACAGCGGTCCGTACGTCCCGGACCGCCGCCGAAGGGCTGTGACCGTGCGCACCGGCACGGTCACAGCCGGACGGCCTCCGGGCTACGGGGCGGCTGCGACCGGGCCGACCGGGCTTCCGTCCAGCACGTACGACAACTGCGCGTGCAGCACCTCGGCCTCCGCGGGTGAGAGACGCAGATCGAGATCGGAGTGGTACTCGCCGTCGCGCAGCAGCCACAGCGGGACGGCGATCCGGCCGTCCTCCGCACGCCGTACGGGCTTGGCGGGAACGCGGTCGATGCGCCAGCCACGAGCCGTCACCGCTGCGGCTCCTCGCGCCATGCCGTGCGGAGTACGGCGGCGAGCCCACCCTGGTCTTCGGCGCGGCTGCCTGGTCGGCCTTCATCGGTCTTGTGACGCCCTAGCCGTCCTCCCCTTGAGGGCTACCGGTCGTCGACCGGCAATCCTCTCGATACTCTTCGACGAACGCATAAGTGGCGCATGTATGTGGATGCTCAGCGCCCAGAGTTCGTTCTCGACGCGCAGCAACATCAATCATCAATTCGATTGCCGGAGCCGTCTCACCAAGGGCGTAGAGGGACCGGGCACACAGAGTCTGAGTGGACAGGGTGAGCGAATGGTCGGGGCCAAGGCAGCGTGCGTAGTCCGCGGCGGCCACACGCCCCTGATCCCTGGCCGCCCCGTAGCGGCCCAACCTAAAGAGGGCGAAACCATAGTTGAGCCGTGCGTGCATGGTCACGGCGTGTTCGCGCCCGAGGTGCGAAGCGCACCCTTCTGGATGCGGCACCTCCGCCGCGTCGATCTCGTGCGCCAGCTCCGAGACGGGCAGACCCGTCAGCAGGTTGGATCGGGCGCGGAGGTTGAGCGGATGGTCGGGGCCGAGCAGTTGCGTTCGGCCCGCCAACGCACGTCGAACCAGGGCGAGCCCGTCTGGACTCTGGTCAAGCTGTAGCAGCGGCATGTAAGAGCCCTGACAACTGCTGAGAGTGTCCAGATCG
This sequence comes from Streptomyces sp., assembly GCA_035556995.1. Lineage (GTDB taxonomy): Bacteria > Actinomycetota > Actinomycetes > Streptomycetales > Streptomycetaceae > Streptomyces. The sequence goes on along the minus strand of DATMEI010000743.1, from coordinate 297 downwards.
GTGGAGCCGAAGAGCCGTTCCCGGACGGCGAGCACACGGCGATGGACGGCAGCTGACGCCTCGAATCGCCCAAGGCGCAGCAGCGCCCTGCCGACGCGCTCTTGTGCCGTCAGCACCAGCCGGTGTTCCCGCCCAAGCGTCGGCTCCGCCAACGGACCAGCGGCGGAGGCCAGTTCCAGCGCGGCCAAGTAGTCGCCATCACGGTGCAGCGAAATAGCCAGCCGAACCGCGACAGCCAACGCCTCCGCCACAGTCGACTCATCTTCTGTCTGCTGCAGCAAGGCGAGGACGTGCGGT
>DATMEI010000742.1:0-2977 GCA_035556995.1 Streptomyces sp. | reverse complement strand
CTGGTACGGGCAACTCCCCGCGGAACTACGGGAGTCGGTCGAGGCGCACTGGGGGCCGCCGCCCGGTGAGATGTTCGTCGACCGCAGCCGCGACGAGGACGGTGACATCGTCCTCGCGGCCCTGCGTCACGGCAATCTGCTGATCCTGATCCAGCCGCCGCGCGGCTTCGGCGAGAACCCCGTCGCGATCTACCACGACCCCGATCTGCCGCCCTCCCACCACTACCTGGCGGCCTATCGCTGGATCTCCGCGCCACTCGAGGACGGGGGTTTCGGTGCCGACGCGATGATCCACCTCGGCAAGCACGGCAACCTGGAGTGGCTGCCGGGGAAGAACGCCGGCCTGTCCGCTGCCTGCGCCCCCGACGCCGCCCTCGGCGACCTGCCGCTGATCTACCCCTTCCTCGTCAACGACCCCGGAGAGGGCACCCAGGCCAAGCGCCGCGTCCACGCCACCCTCGTCGACCACCTCGTACCGCCCATGGCCCGCGCCGAGTCCTACGGGGACATCGCGCGCCTGGAGCAACTCCTCGACGAGTACGCCGCGATCTCCTCCATGGACCCGGCGAAGCTGCCCGCGATCCGCGCCCAGATCTGGACGCTCATCCAGGCGGCGAAGCTCCACCACGACCTCGGCCTGGAGGAGCGTCCCGACGACGACGGCTTCGACGACTTCCTGCTGCACGTCGACGGCTGGCTGTGTGAGATCAAGGACGCCCAGATCCGCGACGGGCTGCACGTACTGGGCGCGGCGCCGGCCGGCCCCGCACGCGTGAACCTCGTCCTCGCGATCCTGCGCGCCCGCCAGATCTGGGGCGGCACCACCTCGCTGCCGGGGCTGCGCGAAGCCCTCGGGCTGGACGAGTCGGCCGCGGCACGCACCGACGCGGACGCCGTGGAGGAGGAGGCCCGCTCACTCGTCGAAGCGATGGAGGAAGCCGGCTGGGACCCCGGCGCGGTCACCGCCACCGTCGGCTCGCTGCCCGCCGGACAGCGCCAGCAGGTGGGCGGCATCCTCGACTTCGCCGCCCGCGAGGTCGTGCCGCGTCTCGCGGGCACCACGCAGGAGATCGACCACGCCGTACACGCCCTCGACGGCGGCTTCGTACCCGCCGGGCCCTCGGGTTCGCCGCTGCGCGGCCTGGTCAACGTCCTGCCGACCGGCCGTAACTTCTACTCCGTCGACCCCAAGGCCGTTCCCAGCCGCCTGGCTTGGGAGACCGGCACCTCGCTCGCCGACTCCCTGCTGGAGCGCTACCGCGCCGACAACGGCGACTGGCCGGACTCCGTCGGCCTGTCCCTGTGGGGGACCAGCGCGATGCGCACCTCCGGCGACGACATCGCAGAAGCCCTCGCCCTGCTGGGAATCCGCCCCGTGTGGGACGACGCCTCCCGGCGCGTCACCGGCCTGGAGCCGGTGCCGCTGGAGGAGCTGGGCCGGCCGCGTGTCGACGTCACCCTGCGCATCAGCGGCTTCTTCCGCGACGCGTTCCCGCACGCCATCGGGCTGCTCGACGACGCCGTACGCCTCGCCGCGAGCCTGGAGGAGCCCGCCGAGGACAACCGTGTACGGGCCCACACCCAGGCCGACTTGGCCGAACACGGCGACGAACGCCGCGCCACCACACGGATCTTCGGCTCACGCCCCGGTACGTACGGAGCGGGACTGCTCCAGCTCATCGACTCCCGCGACTGGCGCACCGACGCCGACCTTGCCGACGTCTACACGGCGTGGGGCGGCTACGCCTACGGCCGTGAACTCGAAGGCCGCCCGGCCCGCGAGGAGATGGAGACGGCCTACCGCCGCATCGCCGTCGCGGCCAAGAACACCGACACCCGCGAACACGACATCGCCGACTCCGACGACTACTTCCAGTACCACGGCGGCATGGTCGCCACCGTACGTGCGCTGCGCGGCACCGCCCCCGAGGCGTACATCGGCGACTCGACCCGTCCCGAGACCGTCCGTACGCGCACGCTCGTCGAGGAGACCTCCCGCGTCTTCCGTGCCCGCGTCGTCAACCCGCGCTGGATCGCGGCGATGAAGCGCCACGGCTACAAGGGGGCGTTCGAACTGGCCGCCACCGTCGACTACCTCTTCGGCTACGACGCCACCACCGGCGTCATCGCCGACTGGATGTACGACAAGCTCGCCTCGACCTACGTCCTGGACCCCGAGAACCGCGCCTTCCTCCAGGAGGCCAACCCCTGGGCGCTGCACGGCATCACGGAACGCCTGCTGGAAGCGGAGTCCCGCGGCATGTGGGCCAAGCCCGACCCGGCCGTGCTCGAAGAGCTGCGGCAGGTCTTCCTGGAGACGGAAGGCGAACTGGAGGACAACGAGTGACCCTGGGCCGGGCCGGGGCGGCCCGGCCCGGCTGGGGACACGCGGCGGGGGAGGCGCGGCGGCCTTCTAGCGGAACGCCGCCTCGCCCGTCAGGGCCTGCCCGATCACGAGCTGGTGCACCTCGGAGGTGCCCTCGTAAGTCAGCACGGATTCAAGGTTGTTGGCGTGCCGCATGACCGGATACTCCAGCGTGATGCCGGCGGCGCCCAGCAGCGTGCGGCACTCGCGGGCGACGGCGATCGCCTCACGTACGTTGTTGAGCTTGCCCAGGGAGACCTGCTCGGGCCGCAGTGAGCCCGCGTCCTTGAGCCCGGCCAGATGCAGCGCCAGCAGCATTCCCTTGCCCAGCTCCAGCGACATGTCGGCGAGCTTGGCCTGTGAGAGCTGGTACGCGGCAAGCGGCTTGTCGAAGATGTCCCGCTGCCGGGCGTAGCCGATCGCGGTCTCCAGACAGTCTCGGGCCGCACCGAGAGCGCCGAAGACGATGCCGAAGCGGGCCTCGTTCAGACATGACAACGGGCCGGAGAGCCCGGCCGCTTCGGGCAGCACCGCCGACTCGGGCAGCCGTACGCCGTCCAGCACCAGCTCGGAGGTGACCGAGGCGCGCAGCGACATCTTCTTCTTGATCTC
>DATMEI010000741.1:0-13909 GCA_035556995.1 Streptomyces sp. | reverse complement strand
GGGTGCGGATAGGACGGCAGGCCACGGCCTTCCCCCGGGCCCCCGGCCTCCTGCCGGAAGCGGTCGAGGTCGTGCTCGGTGAGCCGGCCGTCGAGGAAGGCGCGGGCGTAGATGCCGGGGGAGGCGTGGCCCTGTATGTAGAGCTGGTCGCCGGAACCGCCGGAGGCGGAATCCTCTTTGCCGCGGAAGAAGTGCTGGAAGCCCGTCTCGTACAGCCAGGCGGCGGAGGCGAAGGTCGCGATGTGCCCGCCCAGGCTGTAGCGGCTGCCGCGGGTGACCATGGCGGCGGCGTTCCAGCGGTTCCAGGCGGTGATCCGCGACTCCATCGCCTCATCGCCGGGGAAGTCCGGTTCGGCGGAGGTGGGGATGGTGTTGACGTAGTCCGTCTCCAGCAGCTGCGGCACGCGCAGCCCGCTGTCCTGGCCGTGCTCCAGGGCCCGGCGCACGAGGTACGAGGCCCGCTCGGGCCCGGCATGTGCGGTGACGGCATCCAGCGAATCGCGCCACTCGGCGGTCTCCTGCGGGTCGCGGTCCGGGAGCTGATCGAGCTCGCTCGGCTGGTTGCGTGCGGGACGGGGCATGGTGGCCACCTTCCGTACGGGCGGACTGGGGGTGGGGGATCGGGGAAATCCGGGTGGGCCCCCTGAAGGGGCAGGACAGGGCGGCCCGACAATCGGACTGTACTCCGACGATCGATGATCGATCAAAGCTCTGAATGAAATTGGCATTCCGTGCCATGGAAGTCGGCACGCGGTGCCCTCTCGGTGGCGACGTCGGCGGCGCGGTCCACTCGCCGGCTGTGGCCGGCTCCGGCGCCCCGGCTACCGCGTCACAGCCCGAAAAGCCGGGCCGCGTTGTCGTGGCAGACCGCGCGCAGCCAGTCCGTACCGAGACCGGTCCGCTCCAGTGCCCTGAGAGCGTCGGCGTAGGAGTAGGGGATGTTGGGGAAGTCCGTCCCGAGCAGGACACGCTCCTCCAGGCCGGCCAGCCGGGGAAGGGCCCGGCTGGGGAACGGCGCGGCGGCCTCGACGAACGAGGTGAACGCCATGGTGGTGTCCAGCATGACCCGGCCGTACCGCTCGGCCAGGCCGAGGAAGTCCTCGTACTCGGGCATCCCCAAGTGCGCCACGACCAGCGGCAGTTGCGGATGGCGGGCGAGCAGCGAGCCGATCGGCCCCGGCCCCGTGTACGCCCCGGGCGCCGGCCCGGACCCGCAGTGGACGACCACCGGCACCCCCGCTTCCGCGAGCAGCCCCCAGACCTCCTTCAGCAGCGGGTCGTTGGGGTCGTACCCGCCGACCTGCAGATGGCTCTTGAACACGCGGGCGCCCTGGCCCAGTGCGCGGCGCACGTCGTCGGCCGCGCCCGGCTCGGCGAAGAACGTCGCCGTGTGCAGGCAGTCCGGCGTACGCGCGGCGAAGTCGGCCGACCAGTCGTTGAGCCACCGCGCCATGCCCGGTTTGTGCGGATAGAGCATGGACGTGAACGCCCGGACACCGAAGCCCCGCAGCACCTCGAGGCGCTGCTCCTCCTGCTGCCGGTACTTGATGGGCCAGGGGCGCCCGACGAGCGGTCCGCCCGTGTCGAAGTAGGCCCACACCTTGTCCAGCACCCGCTGCGGCATGAAGTGGGTGTGGACGTCGATGAGATGCTCCAGCCCCAACGACCGGCGGAACTCCGCGACTTCGGCGCGCTCCTCCGTCATGGACACCCCGGACCTCCCGATCTCCTGCTGACAACGGACCCGGTGGTCACGAGATCACGTTCTGACCGGCCGCGACACCCCGCTCCCTCATGGCCGCGGCAGAACAGTCTCACAGCCTGCGGGCGCCCTCCCCGCCCAGAGGCACTTCGCGCAGCTTCTGCTTCTGGATCTTCCCCGAGCCCGTCCGTGGCAGCTCGTCCACCTGCTCGACGTACGAGGGCACCTTGTACTTCGCCAACTGCCCGCCCAGGAAAGACCTCAGCTCCTCCCCGGAGGTCTGCGCGCCGCTCCGCAGAGTGACGAAGGCCCGCCCCACCTGGCCCCACTTCTCGTGCGGTACGCCGATCACGGCGCACCCCGTCACGGCGGGATGCTCGTACAGGACGCTCTCGACCTCGGCGGGATAGACGTTCTCACCCCCCGAGATGTACATGTCCTTCACCCGGTCGACGATGGAGATGTAGCCGTCCTCGTCGCGCGTCGCGATGTCCCCGGAGTGGAACCACCCGCCCTCGGAGAAGGCCGCTGCGGTCGCCTCCGCATCGCTGAAGTAGCCCGGCGTGACGTTCGGACCCTGGATGAGGACTTCGCCCCGTTCACCCGGCTCCACGTCCGTCAGGTCGGGCCGCACGACACGTACGTTCGCGAAAAACACCGGAAGCCCCGCCGAGCCCGCCTTGTTGATGCTCTCCGCGGCTTCGAGGAACGTCGCACCGGGTGCCGTCTCGGTGAGCCCGTAGCCCTGGCAGAAGACCAGCCCGCGTTCCTGGTACGTACGGATCAGGACCTCGGGGATCGGCGCGCCACCCGACATGAGGTTGCGCAGCGACGACAGATCCGCGTCCGCCCACCGCGGGGACTGCGCGAACGCGGCGAACATCGTCGTCACACCGAACATCCAGGTGATGCGGTGCTTTTCCATCAGGTCGTAGCACGCGTCGACGTCCCACGACGGCATGATCACGCAGCAGCCGCCCTTGAGGAACGTCGGCAGAAGCGTCTGGTTCAGCGCCGCCACGTGGAAGAGCGGAGCGCTGATCAGCGTCACCTCGTCGGCGGCGACGTCGAGGCCGACCATCAGGTTGAAGGTGTTCCAGATCAGGTTGGCGTGGGTGAGCACGGCACCCTTGGGGCGGCCCGTGGTCCCGGACGTGTAGAGGATGAACGCCGGGTCGTCCCGCGAGACTTGAGCGTCGACGGGCTCCGGGTCACCGGAGGCCAGCCAGGTCTCGTAGTCGGTCTCGCCCTCGGCCGGGTCCCTGAGCGCGACGACCCTCCGCAGGTTCTCCCGCGTCTCCAGGGCGCCTACGGCCACGGCGCAGCCGGGCGCGTAGACGAGCACCGAGGACCCCGACTGGCCGAGTACGTAGTCGAGTTCGGGAGCGGCCGAGCGGAAGTTGAGCGGTACGAAGACACCGCCGAGCATGTGCGTCGCGAACATCGTCTCGGCGAACGCCGGGTGGTTGGTCCCCACGTACGCCACCCGGTCACCCTGCCCCACACCCGCGGCCCTCAGCTGCGACGCCAGCCGTGTGCTGCGCGCGTGGACCTCGGCGTAGGTCACGGCTGTGTCCTCGTGCACGAACGCCGTACGGCCCGGCGAGAGTTGGGCCCGCCGCGCAGGCCATGATCCGATGCCCTGATTCTGCATCTCAGCTCCTGGTCGAAGCGGGCTTTAGGCTTGCGCGAGGGGTGGGTCGGAGGCGGGGGCGGTGTCCCCCGGACGTCCGGGGGACGGTGCCGGTTCGTCGCTCAGGTCCTGCCTGCTGGTCTCGCCGAGCAGCAGAATGCTCACAAAGGTCAGCACACAGAAGCCCGCGATGACCAGGGAGATGACGAAGGTGGCGCTGCCGCCCGTCGCGCGCTGGATCTCGGCGAAGAGCAGCGGGGCGAGCCCCGCCCCCATGCCGGAGAGCTGGTAGCCCAGTGACGCTCCCGTGTAGCGGCTGCGGGTGCTGAACATCTCGGTGTAGAGGGCGGCCAGCGGCCCGTACATCATCGGGTGGATGACGGACTGGCCGAGCACCAGCGCCATGGTCAGCAGCGCAGCGCTCCCCGCGTCGACCATCGGGAAGAGGACGAAGCTGAAGACGGCCATGGCGACCGATCCGGCGAGGACGACGGGACGCCGGCCGAGCCGGTCCGAGAGAGCCGACCAGCCGATGATCCCGATGACGGCCAGGGCGGAGGAGAGCGTCAGCGCGTTGAGGACCGTCTGCCGGTCGTGACCGGTCTGCACGCCGTGGGCGATGAGGAACGTGGTGAGCGTTCCCTGCGCGATGAACGCTGCCAGTCCCACACCGACGGCCAGCAGCAGATTGCGCGGGTGCCGCTGCAGCAGGTCCAGCAGCGGGATCCTGCTCTCCCCGGACGGCTTCCGGCGTGCCGCCGCGAAGACGGGCGTCTCCTCGACGCGCAGCCGTACGAACAGGCCCACGGCCAGCAGCAGGATGCTCAGCAGGAACGGAACGCGCCAGCCCCAGGCGAGGAAGGCCTCCTCGCCCACCAGGGCACCGGTTCCGGTCAGCGCCGCCGTGGAGAGCACCATGCCGCAGGGCGCTCCGGCGTTGGTGAAGCTCGCCCACAGGCCGCGGCGCGTACGGGCGTGCTCGGCGGACATCAGGACGGCGCCGCCCCACTCCCCGCCGACGGCCACGCCCTGCAGGACGCGGAGCAGCACCAGCAGGACCGCCGCCCAGCTGCCCACCTGCTCGTACGTCGGGAGAACGCCGATGAGGAAGCTCACGGCGCCCATGAGGGTCATCGTCATCACGAGCATGCGTTTGCGGCCGAGCCGGTCGCCGAAGTGCCCGAAGACGATGCCGCCGAGCGGGCGGGCGAGGTATCCGGCGGCGAAGGTCCCGAAGCTCGCGACCGTGCCTGCCAGCGGGTCGAGGTCGGTGAAGAAGACCTTGCTGAAGACCACGGCCGCGGCGGTGGCGTAGAGCAGGAAGTCGTAGTACTCGATCACGCTGCCGAGGAAGCTGGAGGTGACCGCGCGGCGCAGCTGGGTGTTGTCCGGAGGTGGTGTTGCGGTGTTGGCCATGACTGCCGTCCCGTCTCCGTCGCGAGGTGTCCGTGTCCGCGTCGTCTGCTTGTCTGTGTCAGCCGCTTCAGCGGGCGGGCTCGCGTCCGATGGGTTTCACAGGGTCAGGCGTAGTGCCGGTAGAGGGCCTGACCGACGCACGCCGGTTTGTCCGAACCGTCGCTCTCCACGGTGAAGTTCAGTTCCATCTGGATGCCGTTTCCGGGGACGTCCTCGACGGCGCCGACCGTGCCGGTCAGCCGGATCCTGCTGCCGACGGGGACGGGGCTGGGGAAACGCACCTTCCCCAGGCCGTAGTTGACGCTCATGGAGACCCCGGTGATCTCCAGCAGCTCGGTGAAGAGCGGTATGACCAGCGAGAGCGTCAGATAGCCGTGCGCGATGGGACGTCCGAACGGCCCGCTCCCGGCCCGTTCGACGTCGACGTGGATCCACTGGTGGTCGCCGGTCGCGTCGGCGAAGGTGTTCACACGCTCCTGTGTGATATCGAGCCAGTCGCTGCTGCCCAAGTCCCTGCCGGCGAGGGCCTTCAGCTCCTCCACGCCGTGCGCGGTGTGTGCCGTGGTCGTCACGGGCTCTCTCCCTCCACTGGTGGTGCTGCCGGCTCCGGCTTCGTGAGGCCGAGCAGCCTTGCCGCGTTGTCCTTGAGGATCTTGGGCCGCACTTCGGGCTTGATCTCGAGCTTCTCGAAGTCGGCAAGCCACCGGTCGGGAGTGATGACCGGGTAGTCCGAGCCGAAGAGGACCTTGTCCTTGAGGAGGCTGTTGGCGTACTTCACGAGCTGCGGCGGGAAGTACTTCGGGGACCAGCCGGACAAGTCGATGTGCACGTACGGCTTGTGCGTCGCGACGGCCAGCGCCTCGTCCTGCCACGGGAAGGACGGGTGCGCGAGGATGATGCGCAACTCGGGGAAATCCACGGCGACATCGTCGACGAACATCGGGTTGGAGTACTTCAGCCGGATTCCGCCGCCGCCGGGGACACCGGCGCCGATGCCGGTCTGGCCGGTGTGGAAGAGCACAGGCACACCGAGTTCCTCGATCGCCTCGTACAGCGGGTAGGCCATGGGGTCGTCCGGTGAGAAGCCCTGGATGCTCGGGTGGAACTTGAAGCCGCGCACCCCGTACTCCTCCACGAGCCGCCGCGCCTCCCGTACGGCGGCCCTGCCCTTCCACGGGTCGATGCTCGCGAAGGGGATCAGCACGTCCGAATGCTCCGAACAGGTCTGCGCTATCTCCTCGTTGGAGATGCGGGGATGGCCGGTGGCGTGCTCGGCGTCCACCGTGAAGACCACGGCGGCCATCTTCCGTTCGCGGTAGTGGCCGGCCATCTGCGCGATGGTCGGCTGCCGTTCGGTGTGCGACTTGAAGTATTCGGTGGACGCGCCGAAGAGTTCGGGGCTCAGCGATCCGTGTCCGTCGGCCGACACCTCGGCGTGCGTGTGCACGTCGATGGCCACCAACTCGTCGACGTCGATGGCGAGTCCGGCCGGCTTCCGCCCGGTCACGTCACTCACCTCCCGGTGGTCGCGGCGCGGGGATGCCGTAGGTCTCCGGCTTCGAACCGACCCCGGCGGCCCAGGAGCCGGCGATGCCGTCGGCGCTCCATCCGCCGTCGGTCCAGGCGGCGGCCTTCTCCTGCGGATGCGCCCACAGTGTGAGCTTGTCGCCGCCGATGCCGATCGCCTGGCCCGTCACCTCACTCGCGGCGTCGGAGGCGAGGAAGACGATCAGGGGTGCGGCGTCCTCCGCCGTCCCGAACCCCTCGTCACTCCGGAGCCACTGCGGCAGCGGCTTCCCGGTCCTCTCCGCCTCCTCGATGACGGGCGCGAAGGCCGGGATGGTCTTGGTCATCCCGGTGGCCGCGACCGGCACGACCGCGTTGGCGGTGATACGGGCACGGGCCAGCTCCAGCGCCCAGGTTCGGGCCATGGCGACGATGCCCGCCTTGGCAGCCGCGTAGTTGGTCTGCCCGAAGTTGCCGCGCTGGCCGGCGGGCGAGGAGATCAGGATCAGCCGTCCGCCGTCGCCCTGCTCACGCATGCGGACGGCGGCAGCGCGGGCGCAGGTGAAGGTGCCGCGCAGATGCACGTTCACCACGGCGTCGAAGTCCTCGTCGGACATCTTCCACAGCACCTTGTCCCGCAGGATGCCCGCGTTGGTGACCATGACGTCGAGCCCGCCGAACTCGGTGACGGCCGCCTCGACAAGGGCGTCCGCGGTCGCGGTGTCTCCCACCGGCGCGACCACGGACACCGCTCTGCCGCCCGCGTCCGTGATCTTCCTGACCGCCTCCTCGGCGGCCTGCGCTTCGACGTCGTTGATCACGACGGACGCTCCGGCGGCAGCGAGTGCCTCCGCGTAGGCGAGGCCGAGGCCCCGGCCGCTTCCGGTGACGACGGCTGCTTTCCCGGACAGGTCCATGAGCACGTACCTTCCTCGGCCATGAGCGGCCGGCGACGTCCGTACAGCCAGGAACGTAAGGCTGTCTGATGACGTCCGTCAATAATGTGCACAACATCAGGCTCCGGGTCTACGCTCTGCGTGTGACGCTCAGCAGTGGAGACGACCCGGCACCGGGCGCGGAGAGCGCAGCGGGCCAGAGACCTTCGGCGCGACCGCAGTCCCTGATGTTCAGCTTCCTCGGCATCTACGTACTCGGACGCGGCACAGGCGTCTACTCCGGCAGCATGATCGACGTGTTCGCCCGCATCGGAGTCTCCGAGGAGGCGGTCCGCTCGACGCTCGCCCGCATGGTCAAGCGGAATCTGCTGGTACGCCAACGGCAGGGCAGGAAGGTCTACTTCGGGCTGACTTCCCACGCCGAGGAGGTACTCCAGGACGGACACCGCCGCATCTGGGAGACCGGCGCCGTGAACCGCGACTGGGACGGTACCTGGACGCTCGTGGGGTTCTCACTGCCCGACAGCCGACGGCGGGAGCGGCACGACCTGCGCTCCCAGCTCATATGGGAAGGCTTCGGCCCGCTGCAGAGCGGACTGTGGATCGCGCCGGGCGACAAGGACGCCGTCGCGATCCTCGCGCCGCTCGGCCTCGACGAGCACGTCACCGTGCTGAGGGCGCAGGCGTGCAAACCCACGGAGGCGGCCGACCTCGTCAGGAAGGCCTTCGACACCTCGGAGATCGCCGAGGGCTACCGGGCCTTCCTCCAACGCTGGGACACCGGAAGCCCGTTGCCCTCCGCCCCCGACGACCTGGCACGGCAGCTCGTGCTGCACACCGACTGGCTCCAGCTGGTCCGCCAGGACCCCCACCTTCCGGCAGGGCACCTCCCGCAGGACTGGCCCGCGATCAGAGCGGAGAAGTGCTTCCGGTCGCTCGCGAAGAAGTACGAACCGGTGGCGGGCCGCCTCGCCGGGCAGGTGCTGGACGTACTGGAGCTGACGTGAGCGGCGTCTACGCGGGACGGGAGACGGTGCCGCGAGGAGCCGGAGCGCAGCCGAGCACATGTGCCTTGACCAGCTCCGCGATACGCGGATCGCGCTGACGGAACGCCTCCATCACGGCCTCGTGCTCCTCGGCGTAGGACTGCTGCACCGTCCCCAGCCACCGGATCGACAGCGTCGTCCACACCTCGATGCCCAGCGACTCCCAGGTGTGCAGCAGCACGCTGTTGCCCGCGGCGCGCACCATCTCACGGTGGAAGGCGACCGTGTGCCGCACCTGCGCCTCGCCGTCGCCGGTGCGGTCTGCCTCGTACAGCGCCGTCACATGCGGTTCGAGCGCGGACGCGTCACCGGCGAGCTTCGGGGCGGCCAGCTCGGCTGCGATCTGCTCCAGCCCCGCGCGTACCGGGTAGATCTCCTCCAGATCCGCGGGCGACAACTCCCTTACCCGCACACCCTTGTTCGTCGCCGACTCGATCAGCCGCAGCGCCTCCAGCTCGCGCAGCGCCTCCCGTACGGGCGTCTGGCTGACCTCCAGCTCCACCGCGATCCGCCGCTCGACGATCCGCTCGCCCGGCTGCCACCGGCCGCTGACGATGCCCTCCACGATGTGCTCGCGGATCTGCTCACGCAGCGAGTGGGCGAGCGGCGGCCGGGACGGAGTCGAGGTCACTGGCGCGGCCTCCTTCTGAGCGGGCTCTCGGCGGCTCTCGGCGGGGACGGTGCCTCGACAATACGGCCCCGTAGGTTGGCGGCGCGCCCGTACGGAGCCACGACCTGCGAGGGGTTGGTCACGCGGCAGCGGGCCAGCCGGTCACCGCAACCACCTCGCGGGCGATGTCCACGACGAGCCGCCCGTCGGTCGCTATCCGTACGGCGTCCGCGGGTGCCTCCTTGTCCAGGAGCCGCGCCTTGCGGGCACTGCTCCTCAGCTCGTCCTCCAGCTCCGACCCGTGACGGCTCTGCGGGGCTGATCAAACGCGAAGACCTCCGCTGCGGTGGAGCTGTCCGAGGACTGCGCCGCAGGGAGGTCTTCGCGTACCACCGGAAATCGAGCCTGCAAGCAGGCTCGCAGCCCCGTGGCTACTTGATGCCGAGGAGCATCTTCAGCGGCTCGATGGCGAAGTAGACGAGGAACAGCGCCGCACTGCCCCAGAGCAGCCAGTGGACCTCGCGGGCCTTGCCCATGCACGCCTTGATGACCACGTACGCGACGAAGCCGGCGCCGATGCCGTTGGTGATGGAGTAGGTGAACGGCATCACGGCGATGGTCAGGAAGGCGGGGATGGCGAGTTCGTAGCGGTCCCAGTCGATGTGTTTGACCTGGGTCATCATCATGAATCCGACCACGACCAGGGCGGGGGACGCGGCCTGGAGGGGCACGAGGGTCAGGACGGGCGTGAGGAAGAGGGCCAGACCGAACAGGCTGCCGGTGATGAGGCTGGCGAAGCCCGTGCGGGCGCCTTCGCCGACACCGGCTGCGGATTCGATGTAGGTGGTGGCGGACGAGGAGGACGTGGCGCCGCCCGCGACCGCGGCTGCGCCGTCGATGAGCAGGACGCGGCCCAGGCCGGGGACCTGGCCACGGTCGTCGAGGAGTCCGGCTTCGGCGGTGACGCCGACGATGGTGCCCATGGTGTCGAAGAAGTCGGACAGGATGAGGGCGAAGATGAGCAGGACGACCGTCAGGACGCCGGCCTGTCCGAACGCGCCGAACAGGTCGAACGCGCCCACGAGCCCGAAGTCGGGGGCGGCGACGGGGTTGTCGGGCAGGGACGGAGAGGTCACACCCCAGTTTTTGACCTCGGCGAACTCGTTGACGACGATCGCGACGACGGTCATCACGACGATGCTGATGAGGATGGCGCCCTTGACCTTGCGGGCGACCAGGACGACCGTCATGAGCACGCCGAGGCAGAAGACGAGCATGGGCCAGCCGGTGAGGGTGCCGGTGCCGAGCTGAACCGGAACGGTGGTCTTCGCGGCATCCGGGATGCGTGTGACGAACCCGGCGTCCACGAAGCCGATGAAGGCGATGAACAGGCCGATGCCGACGCTGATGGCCTGCTTGAGTGGCTGCGGGATGGCGTGCATGACGGCCTCGCGCAGGCCCGTCATCACCAGCACGCTGATCAGCAGGCCTTCGAGCACGATGAGGCCCATCGCGTCTTCCCAGGCCATGAGTGGGGCGACCTGGACGGCGACGATGACGTTGATACCGAGGCCCGCGGCCAGGGCGAGCGGCAGGTTCCCGCCCACTCCCATGATCAAGGTCATCACGCCGGCCACCAGGGCCGTGGCGGTGGCCAGTTGGGCGCCGTCCAGCTGCTGGCCGAACTTGTCCTCGGCGCTGCCGAGGATGATCGGGTTGAGCACGAGGATGTACGCCATCGTGAAGAACGTGGCGAACCCGCCGCGTATCTCCCGGTTGTACGTCGAGCCGCGTTCGCTGATGCGGAAGAACCGGTCGAGCGGGCCGCCGGCTCTGGTGGGCGGCGCGTCGGCAGGGCTTGTCGTGCTGGTCTGCATATCTGCGTCTCCTGGACCTACAGGTGTGAGGGGGAAGCAGGGCGATACCGCCGGGGAGCGTGTGACAGGCAGTTGTTCAAACACACATGCGGCGCCTTGCGGAGCGGATCATACGCGGCAGGGAGGGATTCACAATTGTGTTGCGGCATCCGGGGTTTACGGCTGCGATCCGGCCCTGTGGGTTCCTACAGAATCGCCCCCGACCTATCCCCCAAAACGGGATGCAGGGACGGCTGCCCATGGAGTCGCGGTGTGTAACCCCCTACTCTCTCACCGTGCATCCACCGATCTCCTTCAACGCGGGCGCCGCCCGTACCCTGCGCGAGAGACTGGGGATGGCTCCTGACCACGTCGCTTACGGCATGCGCGCCTCGTACGGCATGAGTCACGTCAGCCCCGACCACATCACCGCATGGGAACGCGGCGCCGCCCTGCCCAACGCCAATGAGCTGTCCGCCCTGGCCGGCGCCTTGTGGTGCCACCCCGGCGAACTCATGGGCCGTCCCCGCTCCTTGATCGAACATCGTCTGGCCCGTGGAATGTCCGCCGACGACATCGCCCGCCTCGTCGGCCTCGACCGGGACGCCTACCGTCAGATGGAAGAAACCGGTCGATGGACCGGCGACAAACGGCAGTCCGCCAACCTCGGCAGCGTCCTCAAGCTCCCCCCACGCGACTTCATCGCCATCACCGGCCTCGAGGACGAACTCGCCCGTCTCCTCGCCGAAGCCGTCACCACCCGCTGGCAGGCCCACATCCGTCCCATCGCCCGGCTCGTCTCCATGGAAAAGCGCGAGCTGCAAGAACCTCTGCGCGCCATGCAGGACGAGTACCAGGCCCTCATGGCCGCCACCCTCGGCCGGGCCAGCAGCAACGCCACCGCCGAAGAGGGACGGCGTTACATCGACGACATCGTCAGCCACTTCTGGGCCCGGCTCCCGGAGAACTAGGCAGCCTCTCGCCGTCGAAGCCGGTGGGCAGGCCCGCCGTTGCGTCCGGCCACTCCCGCCGCACACAGAGGCCACCGTCAGGACACGCACCGGAACCGGCACGTTGCAGAGCGCCAACACCCCGCCCTGACCTGCATGTTGTGCCGCTGGCTTCATCATGCTGGTCAGCCCGGAAGCCCTCCGTCACAGTCTTCGTACGGGACGCACGTCGTCCCGGAAACCGGGGGGAAGCGAGGACGGCACGGATCTGATCCGGGCCGGCCCTGCTCTGGTGGCCGCATCCGAGAACGGCATGCAAGTTCGGACGGCCGCCCGTGGGAACGCCCCTGCCCGCACGCAACCGCGGGCAGGGGCCGCCTTGCCGCCCACGCGGCGCGCATGCCCGTACGGCGCTTCACGTCCCCTCGGCGGACCCCGGGCCCTTCTCCCGCAGCAGCGCCGCACCCAGCGAACTGAGCTGATGGAAAACGCTGTTGGCGTGCCGGTGGCTGACGAGCAGGCCCGCCTCCCGCAGCACCGCGGCGTGCTGGCTGGCGGCGGAGGCCGAGATGTCGGCGTGGCGGGCGAGTTCGGTGGTGTTCGGGACGTCGGCCGCCCCCCGCAGCACCGCCGCACGCGTGGCCCCGAGCAGACGGGCCAGCGGGTCGCAGGAGGCCTCCCCTGATCCGTAGCGCTCGGGAGACATCCACCGCGGATCGCGGTCGAGGGGGTAGAGGACCGTGGGCGGCAGCTCCGGGTCGGCCAGTGGCACCGGCCGCCTCCAGCAGAACTGCGAGGGCACCAGCAGCAGTCCGCGCCCCTGAAGATGCAGATCGCGGTTCACCGGATGCGCGGGTATCTCCAGTACGGGCGGACGCCAGCGCATCCCCGGCCGGAAGCTGCTCAGCAGGCCCTGTACGCCGCCCACACCGCCCGTCTGCAGGGCCCTGACGCGCGCAGCGCGGTCGGCTGCGGAGCGACGGCGTATCGCGCCCCAGTACGGGGTCAGCGCCCGCGCGTGGTAGCCGGAGATCATACGGCCGAGCCGCTCCCGGGCGTGCGGTGCACGGTCGGTGAGTTCGTGTGCCCAGCCGGGCGCGCCCACGCGCTCGTGCAGGATGCCCAGTTCGCGGTCGATCCTGGCCCGCGGTGTGGCGACGACGGCTTCGACACCGGCCTCCAGGCCGAGCATCCCCTCGGGTGGTGTGACGAAGTCCGGGAAGTAGCTGGCGTCCGGAACGAGCGGCAGCAACTGCCGCACCTCGTCCGTCCGTCCGTGCCGGTGCAGTCCGGCCCGTACGTTGCGGCGCCACTCCGCGAAGGCCAGACGGCCGTAGCCGGCGCGCAGCATGTGCAGGCTCAGGACCGTCTCCCAGAGAGGGTCGGGGCCCTCGGCGACGTGGGTGCGTGCGAGGTCGGTACTGGTGAAGTGGATGCGCAGCATGCGGTGTTCCCTCGTCACCCCGATTCACGCGCCCGCCCCCGAGTGTCCGACTCCGGGTACGAGCGAGCGCTCGCCGACACCCTAGCGTCGACGTGCGGCTACGGGAGAGGTGCGCGGAGATCCGCCCGGAGATCCGGCATCGCGGCTGCCGCAGCGGAACGCAGCAGATACGACGGTGGCCCCGCCCGGAGCGTCGAAGCTGCCGGGCGGGGCCACCGTACGGGCCGTGGGGAGGGTGGGTCAGAGACCCAGCTCGCCCTCGAACTCGCCTGCTTCCAGGCGGGCCTTGACGTCGCTGAGGTAGCGGGCCGCGTCCGCGCCGTCGACCAGCTGGTGGTCGTAGGAGAGGGTCAGATAGACCATGTCGCGCACGGCGATGGTCTCGCCCAGCTCCGGGTGGTCGATCACCATGGGCCGGCGGACGGTGGCGCCGATGCCCAGTTCGGCGACCTGCGGGTAGTTCACGATGATGGTGTCGAACAGCGCACCGCGCGAACCGGTGTTGCTGATCGTGAACGTGCCGCCGGACATGTCGTCCGGGCCGAGCCCGCCCTCGCGGACCTTCTTCGCCAGGTCCGCCGTCTTACGGGCGATCCCGGCCAGGTTGAGGTTCCCGGCCTCCTTGATGACCGGGACCATCAGGCCCTTCTCGGAGTCCACCGCGATGCCGATGTTCTCGACGTCGTGGTAGGTGATCGTGCCGTCGTCGTTGAGACGGGCGTTCACCGAAGGGTGGGCCTTCAGCGCCTCCGCGGCAGCCTGCACGAAGAAGGGCATCGGGGAGAGCTTGACGCCCTCGCGGGCCAGGAAGGACTCCTTGGCACGCGCCCGCAGCTTCATGATGCGGGTG
>DATMEI010000740.1:0-2450 GCA_035556995.1 Streptomyces sp. | reverse complement strand
TGCGTCGTCTCCAGCGAGGACAAGGCCGAGATCTGCCGTCAGATGGGCGCCGAGGCGATCATCGACCGCAAGGCGGAGGGCTACAAGTTCTGGAAGGACGAGCACAACCAGGACCCCCGGGAGTGGAAGCGCTTCGGAAAGCGCATCCGCGAACTCACCGGCGGTGAGGACGTCGACATCGTCTTCGAGCACCCGGGACGCGAGACCTTCGGCGCGAGCGTCTACGTCACCCGCAAGGGCGGCACCATCGTCACCTGCGCGTCCACCTCGGGCTACGACCACAGCTACGACAACCGCTACCTGTGGATGTCGCTGAAGCGCATCGTCGGCTCCCACTTCGCCAACTACCGCGAGGCCTGGGAGGCCAACCGCCTCATCGCCAAGGGCAAGATCCACCCCACCCTCTCCAGGACCTACAGCCTGGAGGAGACGGGCCAGGCAGCCTACGACGTGCACCGCAATCTCCATCAGGGCAAGGTCGGAGTGCTGGCCCTGGCTCCTGAGGAAGGGCTCGGTGTCCGCGACGCGGAGAAGCGTGCCAAGCACCTGAGCTCCATCAACTTGTTCCGTGACGCCGAAGGCGAGCGGCCCGACGGAAACAGCAAGGGCGCGTGAGTGAAGTCCCATGGCCGATCGTCAGAAGGACCGACCGTGGCTCATGCGTACCTACGCGGGCCACTCCACAGCCGAGGCGTCGAACGAGCTGTACCGGCGTAACCTCGCCAAGGGCCAGACCGGACTGTCGGTCGCCTTCGACCTGCCGACGCAGACCGGTTACGACCCCGACCACGTGCTCGCACGTGGCGAGGTCGGCCGTGTCGGCGTGCCGGTCTCCCATGTCGGCGACATGCGGCGGCTGTTCGAGGACATCCCCCTCGAGCAGATGAACACCTCGATGACCATCAACGCCACGGCCATGTGGCTGCTGGCGCTGTACCAGGTCGTCGCGGAGGAGCACGGCGCGGACATCTCCAAGCTTCAGGGGACGACGCAGAACGACATCGTCAAGGAGTACCTCTCGCGGGGTACGCACGTCTTCCCGCCGGTGCCGTCGCTGCGGCTGACCACGGACATGATCGCGTACACGGTCAGCCACATCCCCAAGTGGAATCCGATCAACATCTGCAGCTACCACCTCCAGGAGGCCGGTGCCACGCCGGTCCAGGAGATCGCGTACGCGATGAGCACGGCCGTCGCCGTTCTCGACGCCGTACGCGATTCGGGGCAGGTGCCGCCTGAACGGATGGGGGATGTGGTCGCGCGCATCTCCTTCTTCGTCAACGCGGGCGTCCGCTTCGTCGAGGAGATGTGCAAGATGCGGGCCTTCACCCGCATCTGGGACCGGATCACGCGCGAGCGTTACGGCATCGAAAACCCCAAGCAGCGCCGCTTCCGCTACGGCGTGCAGGTCAACTCGCTGGGCCTGACCGAGGCACAGCCGGAGAACAACATCCAGCGCATCGTGCTGGAGATGCTGGCCGTGACCCTCTCCAAGGACGCCCGCGCACGTGCCGTGCAACTGCCCGCCTGGAACGAGGCTTTGGGCCTTCCCCGGCCGTGGGACCAGCAGTGGTCGCTGCGCATCCAGCAGGTGCTGGCGCTGGAGAGCGACCTGCTGGAGTACGGCGACATCTTCGACGGCTCGCACGTCATCGAGTCGAAGGTCTCCGAGCTCGTGGAGGACTCCTTCGCAGAGATCGAGCACATCGAGAAGCTGGGCGGCGCGATGGCGGCCGTCGAATCCGGCTATCTCAAGTCGGAGTTGGTCTCCTCGCACGCCGGGCGCCGCGGCCGTATCGAGTCCGGCGAGGAGAAGATCGTCGGCGTCAACTGTTACGAGTCGACCGAACCCAACCCGCTCACCGCGGACTTGGAGACGGCGATCCAAACGGTCGACCCGGCCACCGAGGCGCAGGTCGTCGAGGCCATCGGGCGATGGCGCGAGGTCCGCGACGAGGCGCCGGACGAGCCCGCGGTCCGCGCTCTGCAGAAGCTCAAGGACGCCGCAGCCACCGACGCCAACCTCATGGAGGCGACGCTGGAATGCGCCCGCGCCGGCGTCACCACAGGCGAGTGGTCGGGGGCCCTGCGCGAGGTCTTCGGTGAGTTCCGCGCCCCGACGGGCGTGAGCAGCGCCCCCGTGGCCGTGCCCTCCGAGGACGGCTCCTCCCTGGCCGGCGTACGCCGCCTGGTGGACGTCACCGCCCGCGAACTGGGCGTGGGCAAACTGCGGTTGCTGGTGGGCAAGCCCGGCCTGGACGGGCACAGCAACGGCGCCGAGCAGATCGCCGTACGGGCCCGTGACGCGGGCTTCGAGGTGATCTACCAGGGCATCCGGCTCACCCCGGAGCAGATCTCGTCGGCGGCCGTCGCCGAGGATGTGCACTGCGTCGGCCTGTCCATCCTGTCCGGCTCACACGCCGAACTGGTCCCGGACGTGCTGACGCGGC
>DATMEI010000739.1:0-5104 GCA_035556995.1 Streptomyces sp. | reverse complement strand
AGCTGCTGTTTGCCGACGCCGATGTCCGCGATGCGCGTCTGCGGTTTGTCCGGCAGGCCGACCCGCCTGAGCAGCACGTCCGCGTGACGGAGGGTTTCGCTCCAGCTGATGATGCCGCGGGTGGCGTGCTCGTTGCCGAGGAAGATGTTCTCGGCGAGGGAGAGATGGGGAACCAGCGCGAGTTCCTGGTGGATGATGACGATGCCGCGCTGCTCGCTCGCGCGTATGTCCTTGAACGCGCAGGGCTCGCCGTCGAAGAGGATCTCGCCCTCGTAACTCCCGTGCGGATGCACGCCGCTGAGGACCTTCACCAGCGTGGACTTGCCCGCTCCGTTCTCGCCGCAGATCGCGTGGATCTCGCCCGCGCGTACGGCCAGATTGACGTCGGCGAGCGCCTTGACGCCCGGGAAGGTCTTGGTGATCCCCCGCATCTCCAGGACGGTCTGCCCGGCCGACGCCTCCGCCACCGTGCCCGCCGGGGCCGTCACTTGAGCTCTCCCGCCTTGTAGTAGCCGTCGTCGACGAGCCGCTGGGTGTTGGACTTGTCGATACTCACCGGCTTGAGCAGGTAGGACGGTACGACCTTCTTGCCGTTGTCGTAGGTCTTGGTGTCGTTGACCTCGGGCTTCTTGCCCGTGAGTACCGCGTCGCCCATCTGCACGGCCTGCTTGGCGAGTTTGCGGGTGTCCTTGTAGACGGTCTGGGTCTGCTGGTCCCGCAGGATCGACTTGACGGAGGCCAACTCCGCGTCCTGGCCGGTGACCAGGGGATAGGGCTTGTCACCGGTGCCGTATCCGGCGCTCTTGAGTGCGGAGAGGATGCCGATCGAGATGCCGTCGTACGGAGAGAGGACCGCGTCGACGTCTTCGGAGCCGTAGTTCTTGCTGAGCAGGTCGTCCATGCGCTTCTGCGCCGTGCCGCCGTCCCAGCGCAGCGTCGTGACCTGGTTCATCTTCGTCTGCTTGCTGCGGACGACGAGCTGGCCCTTCTTGATGTACGGACGCAGCACCTTCATGGCGCCGTCCCAGAAGAACTTGGTGTTGTTGTCGTCCGGGGAGCCGGCGAACAGCTCGACGTCGAACTTCTCGTCCTTCTTCTCGTCCAGCTTCAGCTTGTCGACGATGTAGCCGCCCTGCAGTTCGCCGACGCGCTCGTTGTCGAACGAGGCGTAGTAGTCGACGTTCTCCGTGCCCAGCAGGAGCCGGTCGTAGGAGATGACGGGTACGTCTGCCTCCTTCGCCCGCCGCAGCACATCCGTCAGGGCGGAACCGTCGATGGCGGCGACCACGAGAAGCCGGTGCCCCTTGGCGATCATGTTCTCGATCTGGGCGACCTGGTTCTCCACCTTGTCGTCGCCGTACTGGAGGTCCGCCTTGTAGCCGGCGGCCTTGAACTGCCGTGCCATGTTCCTGCCGTCGGCTATCCACCGTTCCGAGGACTTGGTCGGCATGGCCAGGCCGACGGTGCCGCCCTTGCCCTTCTCGGCCTTGTAGCGGCTGCCGCCCTTGGCTTCCTGCCCGCATGCGGCGAGAGAGCCGGCGAGCAGCGTGGCGACGGCGACCGCGGCGATCGTTGTGGTTCGTCGCCGTGGTGCGGACATGCGGACGGGGGTGCGGGTGCCCATGGGTCAGTTCCTCTCGGGGAGGGGGAATCGCTGCAGTTCGCCCGGCAGCCGTGAGCCCAGCGGAGACATGCCGCTGTCGGCGCCGAGCCGCGCGAGCAGATCGAGGGCCAGCCTGCCGCGCCGGACCCGCTCACGCGCGGAGTCGAGGGTGAGATTGCGCAGATGGGCGCCGTACGGATAGATGCCCGGGGACTTGCTCAGACCGAACTTGAGATAGATCGGCCCACCGCGGCGTATCAGTTCGGCCGCTTCGTACATCCGCACATAGCCGCCGAGATCGTCCGGCGCCTCCAGATAGAAGTCCATCGGGGCCGCGCTGAGGCGGCGTATCTCGGTGAGCTGCTGGAGGGTCAGATCGGAGGGGACGTTGAGCGAGTCGGCACCGAGGCGCTCGTACACGCTGTACGCAGCCGGGTTCACCGGGCCGATGAGCGCGGACACCTTCAGGGTGGTGTCCGCGGGCAGTCCACCACTGGCGCGCAGCTGGTGCAGCACCCACAGGACGCCCTCGTCGGCCACCAGCAGGCAGCGCACACCGAGTTCGGCGGCCCGCAGAGCGTCCTCGACGCAGCCGGCCACAGCGTCGTGGCCGCGGGCGCGCAGGCCCGCGCCGCCGGAGTCGGTGCGGGTGGAGCCGCCGATGTCCCAGCTGCCGCGCGGGCCGGTGAAGAGGCACAGCTCGATGTCGTGCTGCGCACACGCGTCGACCATCTCTGTGATCTCGGCATCGGTGAGCATCCACACGCCGCTTCCCTGGCTGATGCGGTGGACGGGCACATCGAGGGACGTCGCCTCCTTGAGCACGGTGGCCAGCGCTTCCGGCCCTTCGCAGGAGGGGATCTCGGTGCGCCAGGTGCCGCCGTCGGGGAAGGCGTGGGGTGAGGCGTCGGCGGGTTCGGGCGCGGGGGCGCCCATGCCCAGCGTGGTGAGGGCGTCGGCGCCGGGGAGGCGGGGTCCTGAGGAGGCGGTGGGCACAGTGCTCCTGAAGGTCGGGTGGCTCGGGTTCTCAAACGCTGTTCGGTTGTTCTGCGAGCAGACGGAACGGCCGTGAACTCGGTGAACTCAGGGCCGCAGCAGCACCTTTCCGACGCTGGGGTCACCACTGCCGACAAGACCGACGGCCTCGCCGAATCCGGTCAGCGGCAGCTCGTGCGTGATGAGCGGCGCGGGGTCGAGCAGGCCCGTGCTGAACGCCCGTACGGCGAACGACCACGCAGCCGGAGGTGCACCGAAGACCGAACGGATGGTCAGCTGACTCACGGAGAGATGCACCGGGTCGATGCCCTGCGCACCCGGCTCGAACATGCCGGTGAGCACGACGCGTCCGCCGCGCCGCGCGAGCATGCAGGCGTCGTGTGCGGTGGTGGGCGCACCGGCGGTCTCCACGACGAGGTCGTAGCCGCCGTCCGCCGCTCCCTGTCCGACGTCGTCCGGGGTACGTACGTGGGTCGCGCCCATCGCCAGAGCCTGCTGCGCACGCGGCAACCGGGGGTCGACGGCGATGAGTTCGGCGGGGGAGTGGGCGGCGAGCAGCTGCACAGCGAGCAGCCCCAGCGTTCCCGTCCCCACAACCGCGACCCGCTCGCCCGGCCGCGGCTCACCCGCGAGCACCGCCGCGGCGACGACCGCCGCGGGCTCCAGCAGCGCGGCAGCCCTCAAGTCGGCGTCGCCGGGCAGGAGATGCAGCAGCCGGGATGGCACTACGAGCGAGTCGGCGAAGGCTCCGGGCTGGGTGAAGCCCGTCTCCTCGTAGCCGCTCGTGCACAGGCTGGTCGACCCTTCCCGGCAGCGCTCGCACCGCAGACAGGCACGGAAGCCCTCAGCGACGGTCTTGCTGCCGAGCAGCTGCGGGTCGACGCCCTCTCCGACTGCGTCGACCGTCCCGGACCACTCGTGGCCCGGCGTGACGGGATAGCGGACGTACGCGGCGGGGCGTGTGCCGTCGTAGACCTCGCGGTCGCTGGCGCAGACGCCTGCCGCGTGGACGGCGACCCGCACCTCACCCGGGCCGGGTTCTGGCCGCGGACCGGTGGCCAGCCGGTGTTCGCCCGGCTTGTCGATGACGACGGTCCGTACGTCCTCCGGAGCAGCGGTCATGACCGCTCACCCCGCTCACCCTCTCCGCTTTGCGGGGTGCGCTTCTCCCAGCCTTCGGACCACAGGTCGAACCGTGCCTGCTGCTGGGGGAATTCGGCTGCCGCGTCGGTGTCCAGTTCGACACCCAGTCCCGGTGCGGCGGGCAGCTCGAAGTAGCCGTCGACGACCTCCGGCGCTCCCTTGACGATCTTCTTGATCTCGGCGTCAGCGAAGTCGTTGAAGTGTTCGAGGATCTTGAAGTTGGGTGTGCAGCCCGCCACTTGAAGGGAGGCGGAGGTGAGCACAGGTCCGCCGACGTTGTGTGGGGCGATGAGCGTGTAGTGCGTCTCCGCGGTCGCTGCGAGCTTGCGGGTCTCCAGAATCCCGCCGATGTGGCCCACGTCGGGCTGGATGATGTCGGCGGCCTGCGACTCGAAGAGCTCGCGGAACTCGATGCGGTCGTGGATGCGTTCGCCCGTCGCCACCGGCAGCTCCACCCTCCCCGCGACCTTGGCCAGCGCCTTGAGGTTCTCCGGCGGCACCGGCTCCTCCAGCCATGCCGGACGGAAGGGCGCCATCTCGCGAGCGAGCCGCACAGCTGTCGAAGGGCTGAAGCGCCCGTGCATCTCCAGCATCAGCTCGGTCTCCGGGCCGATCGCGTCCCGTACGGCCTCGATCAGCGACACCGCGTAGCGCGTCCCCTCGTGGTCCAGCTCGAAGTGGCCGGTCCCGAACGGATCGATCTTCAGGGCGCGGTAGCCACGTTCGACGACTGCCTGTGCCGCCTTGTGATACGCCTCCGGGGTGCGCTCCGTGGTGTACCAGCCGTTGGCGTACGCCTTGACCCGGTCGGTGACCTTGCCGCCGAGCAGCTGCCAGACCGGCACGCCCAGTGCCTTGCCCTTGATGTCCCAGCAGGCCGTCTCCACGCAGGCGATGCCGGACATGACGATCTCACCGGCCCGGCCGTAGTCGCCGTACTTCATTCGCCGGACCAGGTCCTCGACGGCGAACGGGTCGGAGCCGGAGATGTGGTTGGCCTCCGCCTCGCGCAGGTATCCCACCAGTGCGTCGGTGTGGCCGAGCATCCGTGTCTCACCGATTCCGGTGAGGCCGTCGTCGGTGTGGACCTGGACGTAGGTGAGGTTGCGCCAGGGCGTACCGACGACGTGGGTGCTGATTCCGGTGATGCGCACAGCAGATGGCCCTTCACGTGCTCGCTGTTCGAGATTTCGTACTGCGTTCGAAATGCTGTCGCGAATGTATTGATGCACGTGACCGGCGTCAATGGGTGGTGCCCGGGCTGTTCCGTGTGACCTGTGGA
This sequence comes from Streptomyces sp., assembly GCA_035556995.1. GTDB lineage: Bacteria > Actinomycetota > Actinomycetes > Streptomycetales > Streptomycetaceae > Streptomyces. The sequence goes on along the minus strand of DATMEI010000739.1, from coordinate 80 downwards.
CGGAAGGTGAAGGGCGCGGCCGGACGGCCGGGCTCCCGGGGGCGCTGCGCCCGTCAGAAGCGGACCCGGGGTCCCCTCCG
>DATMEI010000738.1:0-3057 GCA_035556995.1 Streptomyces sp. | reverse complement strand
GACGGCGCCGATTCCCGCGACGACCTTGTGCTTCCGACTGAGCTTCCGCTTCCGGGACATGACTGCTCCAGTTCTGAAGAGGAACGGACTGGTTGCCCCCACACACGCTGAAGGTACGTACCTGAAACGGCAGTTGCGGAGTTGTTATCAAGGCTCACCAAGGAACTTGACGCGCCGCGCCGGTTGTACATCCGGCGTACCGGCCTCCGTACGATCAAGCCGTACGCTCAGGCTCGCCGTTTCGGCACGGGGACGCGTGCCAGGTCCTCCGCCACCGTCAACTCCCCCTCGAAGCCCGCCTGCCGGGCCTGACGGGCGAAGAGCGACGCGTCGCTGTAGCGCTGCGAGAAATGCGTGAGCACGAGACTCCGCACGCCTGCCTCCGCCGCCACCGTACCCGCCTGGCCGGCCGTGAGGTGGCCGTACTCCTCGGCGAGTGCCGCGTCCTCGTCCAGGAACGTGGCTTCGATGACCAGCAGATCGCAGCCCTGTGCCAGGGCGTGCACCCCTTCGCACATCCGGGTGTCCATCACGAAGGCGAAGCGCTGACCGGGCCGCGGCTCGCTGACCTCTTCCAGGCGTACGCCGCGCAGTTCGCCCTCGCGCTGGAGCCGTGAGATGTCGGGCCCGGTGATGCCCCGGGCTGCGAGCCGTTCCGGCAGCATGCGACGCGAGTCGGGCTCGACGAGCCGGTAGCCGTACGCCTCGACCGGATGGGAGAGCCTGTGCGCGCTGAGGGTGAAGGGCGGAGCGTCCCCGTACGCACTGCCCGCGGCCCCGGGCGCGGTCAACTCGCCGGGCCCGCCGACGGGTTGTTCGGCCAGCTCCACGGTCTCCCTGTACGCCGTCGCGTAGCGCAGCCGCTCGAAGAAGTGCTGCCCGCTCGCCGGATAGTGCGCTGTGACGGGATGGGGTACGCGGTCGAGATTGATGCGCTGGATGACGCCCGCAAGCCCCAGCGAGTGGTCACCGTGGAAGTGCGTCACGCAGATACGCGTCAGGTCGTGCGCGGCCACCCCGGCGCGCAGCATCTGTCGCTGGGTGCCCTCGCCGGGGTCGAAGAGGATGCCGTGGCCGTCCCAGAGCAGCACGTAGCCGTTGTGGTTGCGGTGCCGGGTCGGCACCTGGCTGGCGGTGCCCAGCACGACCAGTTCGCGTACGGACATGGTCTGCGGACCGGCTCAGCCGGGTGGCCAGTTGAAGCCGCGTCCGCCCAGCACATGAGCGTGCGCGTGGAAGACCGTCTGGCCCGCGCCTGCGCCTGTGTTGAAGACGACGCGGTAGCCGGTGCCCGGCCCGGTCTCCGAAGCGACGATGTTCTCCTCTTCGGCGACCGCGCCCGCTTCGACCAGCACGTCGGCAGCAAGCTGCGGCTCGGCTGCGGCAAGCGACGCGGCGTCCGGATAGTGCGCCTTGGGGATGACGAGGACGTGCGTCGGCGCCTGAGGGTTGATGTCGCGGAACGCGACGATCGTCTGCGACTCCCGTACGACGGTCGCCGGGACCTCGCCCGCCACGATCTTGCAGAACAGGCAGTCCGCCTGCGGTTCTCCAGCCATGCAGGGATGCTACCTGCGCGGCCCGCTGAGGCACCCGCGCGTGCGGTGCGTGCGAGTCAGGACCAGCGTCCCGTACGGCCCAGCAGCAGGGCCGTGGCCGCGGTACCGGCGGTGGACGTACGGAGCACCGTCGGACCCAGCCGGAAGGGCTGCGCACCCGCCTCGGCGAATGCCGTCAACTCCTGTGGCGAGACTCCCCCTTCGGGCCCGACGACCAGCACGATGCCGCCGTCCGCGGGAAGTTCGGCAGTGGCGAGGGAGCTGTCCCCCTCCTCGTGCAGGACGACGCCCAGCTCCGCGCCCCGCAGCAGCTGAGCGACCTGCGCGGTCGTGGCGAGTCCGGCGACCTCGGGGAAGCGCAGACGTCGTGCCTGCTTGCCCGCCTCGCGTGCCGTGGAGCGCCACTTCGCAAGCGACTTCTGTCCGCGTTCGCCCTTCCACTGCGTGACGCACCGCGACGCGGCCCACGGCACGATCGCGTCCGCGCCGGTCTCGGTGAGCGTCTCCACGGCCAGTTCGCCGCGGTCGCCCTTCGGCAGCGCCTGCACGACGGTGATGCGCGGCTGCGGCTCCGCCTCCGTCCGTACGGACGTGACGGTCACCTCCAGGCGGTCCTTGCCGGAGACGGATTCGACCGTGCCCGACGCACCCGTGCCCACGCCGTCGGTGAGCACGATCTCCTCGCCGGGACGCAGCCGCCGTACGGACACCGCGTGCCGCCCCTCGGGCCCTTCCAGCACGACGGTTCCGCTGCCCGACCGGGCGGGGCCCGCCAGTTGGCCGTGCCCGGCCAGGAAGACGGGAGCGGTCATGCGGAGCCGCCCGTGACCCTGCGCTTCGCCATGGCTTCGCGGGCCACCGACAGCTCCGTCACCAGGACGTCCATCAGCTGTGCCGCGGGCAGGTCACGCGCGAGCTTGTGGCCCTGCCCTGCCCACAGCGCCATGCCCTGCGGGTCCTGGGCCTTGGCCGCGGCCTTGCGCACTCCGGCCGTGAGGTGGTGCACCTGGGGGTAGGCGGCCGGGGCGTACCGGCCGTGCTCGCGCAGGAAGCGGTTCACCAGCGCGCGGCCGGGCCGTCCCGTGAAGGCACGGGTCACTTCGGTGCGGTTGAAGATGCTGTTGGTCATGGCCTGCTTGTGCACCGGGTCGGCACCCGACTCGGGGCACACCAGGAAAGCCGTACCGAGCTGGGCGGCGCTCGCTCCCGCGGTGAGGACCGCCGCGATCTGCTTGCCGCGCATCACACCGCCCGCGGCGATGACCGGCAGCTGCACGGCCTCCTTGACGTGGGTCACCAGGGAGAGCAGACCGAGGCCGCTGCCGGTGCCGTCCGCCTGCGGGTCGTCGCGGTGCGTGCCCTGGTGGCCACCCGCCTCGATCCCCTGGGCGCACACCGCGTCGGCTCCCGACCACTCCGCCACCTGTGCCTCGGCGACCGAAGTGACGGTGACGACCGTGTACGTGCTGCGCTTGCGGAACCGTTCCAGTACGCCTCG
>DATMEI010000737.1:0-4271 GCA_035556995.1 Streptomyces sp. | reverse complement strand
CGGCCGCATCCCGTGAGGAGCGCCTCCAGGAAGGCGTAGGTCCCGGCGGCGGGACTCTCCCGCCGCCACCATGCAGCGATCTCCGCCCAGCCGGGCGCCGAGAGCGAGCCTCCGAACTCCTGGACCGAGAGCGCGGCGGTCAGCCCCGCGAAGGCGAGCCGGTCCGCGAGCGGCCAGCCCGCGAGCGACCCCACGACGAAGCCGGCGGCGAAGACGTCGCCTGCGCCGGTGGTGTCCAGGGCGTCCACGGGGACGGCGGGAAGCTCCGCGGTCTCGCCCGACGCGGAGTCGACCGCGTAGGCGCCCGCGGCTCCGAGCGTGACGACGGTTAGCGGCACTCGCTCACCCAGCGCACGGGCGGCGGCGCGCGGGCAGTCGCGTCCCGTGTAGCGCATCGCCTCCTGGGCGTTGGGCAGGAAGGCCTCGCAGTGCGCCAGGCCGGGCAGGGCGTCGAGGTCCCATCGGCCGGTGTCGTCCCAGCCGGTGTCGGCGAAGACGCGGCTGCCGTGGCGGGCGGCCGCGGCGATCCAGTCCTGGCCGTCGCCGGGGGCGAGGGACGCCACGCAGGCACGGGACGGTGGCGGGCAGCCGGGGGCCTCCGGGTCGTTGGGGGCTCCGCCCAGGCCGGATCTCGGAGATGCCGCCGGCTGCCTGGCCGGCGCCTCGTGGCCGTGCGAGATCATCGTCCGTTCGCCTTCGTAGGCCATGGAGACCGTCACCGGCGAGTGCCAGCCGGGGACGGTGTGCGAGAAGGCGAGGTCGATGCCTTCGCCTTTCTCCAGCGCCTCGCGGCAGTAGTCGCCGTACATGTCGTCGCCGAACGCCGCGGCGAGCGAGGTGCGCAGGCCGAGCCGGGCGAGCGCGGTGGCCATGTTGGCCACACCGCCGGGGCTGGATCCCATGCCGCGTGCCCAGGATTCGGTGCCCCGTACGGGAGCCGAGTCGAGGCCGGTGAAGATGATGTCGAGGAAGACCGTGCCGGTCAGATAGACGTCGCAGACCGGGTCGCCGGGGGCGCGGCGCGCTGCGAGCGGGTCGAAGTGACTCCCGTGCGGCGTGCTGTACGCGCGGTCCTCGCGTCCTGCGTCGCCACCGGGACCGCCTGTTCCCTTCCCTTCGCCCGCGTTCACCCTGGACTCCTTCGACACCGGCCCCGCTTGTGCTGGTGTCTCCGGTGTACCCCGAGACGACCGCATCGGGCCAACTCGGTACACGGGCGGCGGCCCGCCTCCGGGACGGTGGGTGAGACGAACCCGCCCAGGTTTCCTATGGAGTTGACGAGCGCGATGGCGGGTGCGGCGACGCGGGCCGGTTCATCTGTACGTGCGGGCGGTCCCGTCAGCCGTACCGGCGTCTTCACCCGTACCCGCGCCTTCAGCCGTACCGGCGCCTTCCGTCTCCTCGGGCTCGCGGGGCTCATGCTCGCGCGCCGTCTCGGGCTCCCCGGCCTCGGACTCGTGCGCCGCCTCGGGCTCGCCGGGGTCAGCCTCGTCCGCCGTCCCGGCTTTGTCCTCGCCGCCGGCCTTGTCGCCAGCCGCGGCAGCCGGGACGGCCCGTGACAGGTCGGCCGGACGGGAGCGGCCGAAGCGTCGGGCGACGGGCTCGGCCCAGCGCGCGGTGAGCGGTCCGACGATGACGAGGATGAGGACGTAAGCGGTGGCCAGCGGCCCGATCTGGGGCTCGGCCGTCGTGGCGAGACCGGCGATGACGATGGAGAACTCACCCCGCGCCACGAGCGTCCCCCCGGCACGCCAGCGGCCGGCGGATCTGATGCCCGCGCGGCGTGCGGCATACCAGCCGGTGGCGATCTTCGTGAACACGGTGACGACCGCGAGGATCAGAGCGGGCAGCAGGACGGGCGGGATCTGGGAGGGCTCGGTCGACAGACCGAAGAAGACGAAGAAGACGGCGGCGAACAGGTCGCGCAGCGGCGTGAGCAGGTTGTGCGCACCCTCGGCGACCTCGTCGGACAGTGCGATGCCGACGAGGAAGGCGCCGACAGCAGCCGAGACCTGCAACTCCTGGGCGATTCCGGCGACCAGGAGCGTGAGGCCGAGAACCACGAGCAGCAGCATCTCGGCGTTGTCGGAGGAGACGACGCGGCTGATCAGGCGGCCGTGCCGCAGCGCGAGGTAGAGCACGGCGCCGACGGTGCCCAGGGAGATCAGCAGCGTCAGCGCACCACCGGCCAGGCTCACCCCCGCGAGCAGGGCGGTGAGGATCGGCAGGTAGACGGCCATCGCGAGGTCTTCGATGACCAGGACACCGAGGATGACCGGCGTCTCGCGGTTGCCGAGGCGGCCGAGGTCGCCCAGGACCTTGGCGATGACGCCGGACGAGGAGATCCACGTGACCCCTGCCAGGACGACGGCGGCGACCGGACCCCAGCCGAGGATGAGTGCTGCCGCCGCCCCGGGCACTGCGTTGAGGACGAAGTCGACGGCGCCGGAGGGGTATTGGGTCTTGAGGTTGGTGACGAGCTCCGAGGCGCTGTATTCGAGGCCGAGCAGGAGCAGCAGGAGGATGACACCGATCTCCGCACCGGTGGCGACGAATTCCTCACTGGCCTGGAGCGGGAGGATGCCGCCGTGTCCGAAGGCCAGTCCGGCGAGGAGGTAGAGGGGGATCGGGGAGAAACCCACGCGTCCCGCGAAACGTCCGAGGATCCCGAGGGCGAGGATGATCGCCCCGAGTTCGATGAGCATGGCTGTGGTGCTGTGCACGGGCGTCTGTCCTCCGGTGATCAGTTCAGCGACGGCGTCTGCGCCTTCCCGGCTTCCTTCGACGACGGAGTGGCGTCGAGGGCGGGACGGGCGTCAGATGTGGCGAGGGTCGGCGGCCGGCGCACGGGAGGTTCCACGAACGGCACCGGCCGCTGGACTGGCCGATGCCGTTTGTGGCGGCCTCGCTGACGGGGGCGGTGGCGTCCGCGCGTACGGCCACGGGGGTGCGCGATGCCGGAGGGTGCGCGATGCGTCGACGAGGACAGGCACATGGCGTGGATGCCTGGATACATGTCTTGGCCCCCCGTCACGGCGACGTCAGGACCGGCGTCCGAACCGGTCTTCGCGATGAGCAATCACGGCACCAGGGTAATCGGTCGGTAAAGGGGCTTTACAGCCAGGGCAAAGGAAAAGCGCTCCGGCAGGTGGCGTCGCGGGTCAGCGCAGTCCGGCAGCGGCCTCTTCGGAGGGCTCGGCGTCTCCTTGCTCGCCCAGCCAGCGTGCGAGTTTCCCGCGCCTGCCGATCGCACGCAGCCGCCGCTCGGTTGCGTCGCGGGTGCCGGGCGTCGTGATCAGAAGCAGCTCGTCGCCGGCACAGAGCACGGTGTCCTGACGGGGCACGCTGCTGGAGCCGTCGCGTACGAGCAGGGTCACCACGGCGGGCGGGGGCAGGCGGAGTTCGAAGACGGCGACCCCGTGGAGCCTGGAGCCTGGCGGAACGGCCACGGTGAGCAGATCGGCGTCGAGTACGTCGAGCGGGGCCGCCTCCACCTCCACGTCCCGCAGGGCGCCGGGCCGGGTCAGCCCGAGCCGGCGGGCGATGAAGGGCAGGCTGGGGCCCTGCACGAGCGTGAAGACGACCACGAGGACGAACACGATGTTCAGCAGCTCCTGTGCACCCTCGACACCGGCGACGATCGGGAAGGTTGCCAGCACGATCGGTACGGCGCCGCGCAGCCCGGCCCAGGAGATGAACGCCTGTTCCCGCAAGGGCGTACGGAACGGCAGCAGGCACACCAGTACGGATACCGGCCGGGCGATCAGGAGCAGGACCAGGCCCACGCCGAGAGCTGTGAGGACCGCCGACGGCAGCTCGCTGGGCGTGACCAGGAGGCCCAGCATGACGAACAGTCCGATCTGGGCGAGCCAGCCCGCGCCCTCGGCGAAGGAAGTGGTGGCTGCGCGGTGCGGGAGCTTCGCGTTGCCGAGGACGAGCCCGGCGAGGTAGGCGGCGATGATGCCGCTGGCGTTGACCGCTCCGGCGGCGGCGAAGGCGATGATGCCGAACCCCACGGTGGTCAGTGGGTACAGGCCGGTGGCGGGCAACGCGATGTGCCGCAGGGCATAGGCACCCAGTCGCCCGATGATCAGACCGAAGACGGCTCCCACAGCCAGCTGGTAGAGCACGCTGCCGGCGATGGAGGCCGGGCTGGGCATGCCGGTGACCGCCGTGCTGAAGACCATGACGAGGATGATGGTGGGGGCGTCGTTGAAGCCGGATTCGGCTTCCAGCAGGCCGGTGATCTTGTGGGGCAGCGGCAGACTTCG
>DATMEI010000736.1:0-3121 GCA_035556995.1 Streptomyces sp. | reverse complement strand
GCAGGTACGGGTACCGCAGAGCGCCCCACGCCGCCATACCGCACAGCAGCAGGACGCTCGGAGCCAGCCAGACCCACACCGCTCCACTCCGCCCGCCCCGGGCCCTCTCCGTCATACCTTCCCCGCCTTCCGCTCGCTCCGGCCCGCCTGGGGGACGGCTCGTCGTCCTCAAGGCGATTGTGCCCCGCCTCACGGCACCGGGCCGGGCCCCCTCGGCCCATGGGCCGCCCGGCCCGCGCGGCCGGGGGGCGGGGCTCCGACAGCGCCGCGTGGCATACGCTGGACCGTCGTCACCCACGCCTCACCTGAAGGGCAGCCCGAACCCGTGCGCATCGCAAGATTCTCCCTCGACGGAAACGTCGCCTTCGGCGTCGTGGAAGGGGACGCGGAGACCGAAGGCGGCCCCGTCCTCGACATCATCAAGGGCCACCCCTTCGCAGAGTTCGAGCGCTCGGGCCAGAAGCTCCCGCTGGACAAGGTCCGGCTGCTGCCGCCCGTGCTGCCCAACAAGGTCGTCGCCATCGGCCGTAACTACGCCGAGCACGCCAAGGAACTGGGCAACGAGGTCCCGGACACCCCGGTCGTCTTCTTCAAGCCGTCCACCTCCGTGTGCGGCCCGCACGACCCGGTGAGCTACCCGTCCTTCTCCTCCGAGGTGCACTACGAGGCCGAACTGGCCGTCGTCATCGGCCGGTTGTGCAAGGACGTGCCCCGCGAGCGCGTCAAGGACGTGATCCTCGGCTACACCTGCGGCAACGACATCACCGCCCGCGACGTGCAGCGCGCCGAGTCCCAGTGGGCGCGTGCGAAGGGCTTCGACACCTCCTGCCCGCTCGGCCCCTGGGTGGAGACGGAACTGGACGCCTCCGACCTCGGCCTCATGTGCACCGTGAACGGCGAGCAGCGCCAGCTGGGCCGTACGAGCGACATGGTCCGGTCCGTCGAGGACCTGGTCGTCCACATCACCGAGGCCATGACGCTGCTGCCCGGCGACGTCATCCTCACCGGCACCCCGGCGGGCGTGGGCCCCCTGAACATCGGCGACGAGGTCGCCGTCACCATCGAAGGCATCGGCACTCTCACCAACAAGGTGGTCAAGCGTGACTGACGCGACCGCGACCCCCGGCATGGCAGGCACGGTAGGCATGAAGGACGTCCGCGTACGGTTCTGTCCCTCCCCGACCGGCAACCCCCACGTGGGCCTCATCCGAACCGCCCTGTTCAACTGGGCGTTCGCCCGCCACCACGGCGGCACCCTCGTCTTCCGCATCGAGGACACCGACGCGGCCCGCGACTCCGAGGAGTCCTACGAGCAGCTGCTGGACTCCATGCGCTGGCTCGGCCTCGACTGGGACGAGGGCCCCGCGGCGTTCGACGGCACGTCCGGCACGTCCGGCGCGGCCGTCGGTGCCCACGGCCCGTACCGGCAGTCGCAGCGCACCGAGATCTACGCCGACGTCGCCGCCAAGCTGCTCCAAGCCGGTCACGCGTACCCCTGCTACTGCACGTCCGAGGAGCTGGACGTCCGCCGCGAGGCGGCCCGCAAGGAGGGCAGGCCCTCCGGTTACGACGGCAAGTGCCGCGACCTGACCGCCGAGCAGAAGGCCGCGTTCGAGGCGGAGGGACGTACGCACATCGTCCGCTTCCGCATGCCCGACGAGCCGATCACCTTCACCGACCTGGTGCGCGGAGAGCTGACGTTCGCCCCCGAGAACGTCACCGACTACGGCATCGTGCGCGCCAACGGCGCTCCCCTCTACACGCTCGTCAACCCCGTCGACGACGCGCTCATGGAGATCACGCACGTCCTGCGCGGCGAGGACCTGCTCTCCTCCACCCCCCGCCAGATCGCCCTCTACCGCGCGCTCGCACAGCTGGGCATCGGCAACGGCGCGACGCCGGCCTTCGGCCACCTCCCGTACGTGATGGGGGAGGGCAACAAGAAGCTCTCCAAGCGCGACCCGCAGGCCTCGCTCAACCTCTACCGCGAGCGCGGCTTCCTGCCGCAGGGACTGCTCAACTACCTCTCCCTGCTCGGCTGGTCGATCGCCGAGGACCGCGACATCTTCTCCCTGGACGAGTTGATCGCCGCCTTCGACATCACCGACGTCAACGCCAACCCGGCCCGCTTCGACCTGAAGAAGTGCGAGGCCATCAACGCCACGCACCTGCGCGAAGTGCCGCTCGCCGACTTCATCGCCGCCTGCGAACCGTGGCTGCGTGCCCCGTACGCGCCGTGGGCGCCGGAAGCCTTCGACCAGGCGGCCTTCGAGGAGCTCGCCCCGCTGGCCCAGACCCGGCTGACGGTGCTCTCCGACATCACGGCCAACGTCGACTTCCTCTTCCTGGACGAGCCCGTCGACGACGAGGCGTCCTGGGCGAAGGCGATGAAGCCGGGCGCGGAGGACGTGCTGCGCACCGCCCGTACGAAGCTCGCCGAGGCCGACTGGAAGGCCGAAGCGCTCAAGGATGCGGTGCTGGCGGCAGGCGAGGAACACGGCCTGAAGCTCGGCAAGGCCCAGGCCCCCGTCCGCGTAGCGGTCACGGGCCGCACGGTCGGCCTCCCCCTCTTCGAATCGCTCGAACTCCTGGGCCGCGACCGCACGTTGACCCGCGTGGACGCGACGCTGACGAAGCTGGGTGCCGCCTGACAGCAGGCAGACTCACATGGCGCACGGAGGGCCCGGGAGCAGCCGCTCCCGGGCCCTCCGCTACTCATGGCCGCAGACCAGGAGACGGGCCCACACTGTCTTGCCGACCCCCCGCTCCCGTACGCCCCACTCCGCCGCCAGCGCGGCGACGAGCGCCAGACCCGCGCCCCGACTCCGCAAAGCCGTCGACGGCGGCGGGATCAGGGGCACTGGTGTCCGGGCACTGGTCGGCCGCGTCGGATACCTCGACAGTGACTGCCTTCTCCAAGTCGTAGACCAGCCGCAGTTCGACGAGACGGCCGGGAACGCGGCCATGCCGCACGGCGTTGGTCACCAACTCCGATACGACGAGTGCGACATCGGCGACGCCGACCTCCTCGATGCCCCATCCGGTGACCGCGTGGACCGCCGCGTGCCGGGCGACGGTGACCGTACGGGGAACGGACGGGAACCTCCGCCACCAGACGAGG
>DATMEI010000735.1:0-2465 GCA_035556995.1 Streptomyces sp. | reverse complement strand
GCCGCGGCGTTCGGCGACGACGTCTACGGCGACTACTGCTGGGAGTCGCTGGCCGACAACGAGGGCATCGACCTCGCACCGTCCCACCGCGCACCCGGCTGGCACTCGCCTGTCACCGTCTCCATGGCCTACGAGGGCGAGCGGACGATGGTCTCGCACGGCCACGAAGCACCGGCACCCTGTGTGAGCGTCGCCCAGCGCCCGCGCTCCCGCGCGTGTTTCACCGCACTGACGCCCGGGCGGCTGGAGAACTGGGCACGCGAGGCGTACGAGGAGGGCAGCCACATATTCGCCGACGTCGGCTGGGACGACACGGGCGCCTGGAACCCCGACACCCTCGCCGACCTCTCCTACTGCCACGCCTTTCTGCCCAACGCCGTCGAGGCGCAGCACTACACCCGTACCGACAGTCCCGAGGAAGCGGTACGGGCACTGGCCGAGCTCGTCCCCATCGCCGTGGTCACCAAGGGCGCGGGCGGCGCGGTCGCCGTCGACTCGATCACCGGTGAGAGCGCCGACGTGCCCGCGCTGCCCGTCCAGGCGCTCGACCCGACCGGAGCCGGTGACGTCTTCGTCGCCGGGTTCATCAGCGGGACGCTCGCGGGCTGGCCGCTCGCCGACCGGCTCGCCTTCGCCAACCTCACGGCCGCACTGTCCGTACAGCACTTCGGCGGCTCGCTCTCCGCACCCGGCTGGCCCGAGGTCGCCGCATGGTGGCAGTACGCCACCCGCTGCGGCGGACAGGACGAGGACGTGATGCGGCGCTACGGCTTCCTGTCCGACCTGCTGCCCGGTGCCAACCGGGGATCGGCACTGCGCCGGGCAACCCCCACCATCGGATTCCGTTCGTCCTGAGAGAGGCGGTGGTTCGGGCACGGTCTGCCCGTACCACCGCGGGGACGCCGAGAGGAGACTCCATGCGCTCTGAAAGCCCAATGGGCCCCGGACGCCGCAGAGTTGCGGCTGCCCGTCGGCGTACTGCCTCGCCAGTGACCGCGCCGCCTCTCACCGCCCCGCGTGTCACCGCGCCGCTCGTGCTGGCCGTCGGCGCCGTACTGCTCGCTTCCGCATGCGTGCCCGGCACCGACGGCTCTGCCGCCCCGGGCGCGGGCGGTCCGGGAGCCGCCGCCAGTTCCGTGCCCGACCCGTCCAAGGCCGGGAAGGCCACGCTGACCGTCTGGGACCAGGAGATACGCGGCGGCCAGAACGAAGAACTGGAGCGGCTCAACAGGGAGTTCGAGGAGAAGTACCCCAACGTCCGCATCAAGCGCGTCGCCCGCAGCTTCTCCGACCTGAAGACCACCCTCAAGCTGGCCATTTCCGGCAACAAGCCGCCGGACGTCATCCAGGCCAACCAGGGCTACCCCGACATGGTCGCCTTCGTGAAGGCCGGTCTGCTCACCCCTCTCGACAACTACGCGGGCATCTACGCCTGGAACACCCGCTATCCGGCCACCCTGCTCAACCTCAACCGGGTCTCGGCCGACGGCCGCAACTTCGGCACGGGACGTCTGTACGGCATCTCCCAGACGGGTGAGTACATCGGCGTCTACTACAACAAGGACGTCCTCGACGACGCCGGGGTGAAGCCTCCGAAGACCTGGGGCGAGCTGACCGACGCGCTGCCGCGCCTCAAGGACGAGGGCCAACTGCCCGTGCAGTTCGGCAACTTGGACAAGTACCCGGCGATCCACACCTTCGGCGTGCTGCAGAACCAGGCCGGGGGAGCGGAGGAGACCCGCGAGAGCGTCTTCGGCCGCGGCGACGGATTCGACAACGACCCGACACGGGACGCCGCCCGCACCCTCGCCGACTGGAAGAAGAGCGGCTACGTCCCCAAGGGGGCGAACGGCACCGGATACGACGACGCCGCGAAGAAGTTCGCCGACGGCAAGGGCGCGTTCCTCATCACCGGCACCTGGCAGCTCGCCGACCTGAAGAAGTCCATGGGCGACAAGCTCGGCTTCATGCCGCCACCGCCCGCCGAGAAGGGTGCCGCTCCCGTGACCACCGGCGGTCAGGGCCTGGCGTGGTCGGTCACCTCCCGCTCGAAACACCCCCAAGTGGCAGCCGCCTACCTCGACTTCATCACCAGCAGGCACGCCGCCGACGTGATGACCGAGGAAGGCGTACTGCCCGCCGTACCGGGCAAGGCCGCCGCCGAAGTGCCCGAAGGCAGTGTCGACGCCCAAATGATCGACGGCTGGCAGCAGCTGAACGCCGACGACGGGCTCGTGCCGTACCTCGACTACACCACGCCCACCTTCTACGACTCCCTCTCCGCCGACCTGCAGGGCGTCATCGACGGGAAGATCTCCCCGGACGAGTTCTCCTCCAAGATGCAGCGCTCCTACACCGGCTTCCAGGACAAGCAGCGCGCCGAACGGAAGCAGAAGCCGTGAGCGCCGTCTCCACCGGACCACGCCCCGGCGAGCAGCCCACCGGACGCACCGGACGGGAACACG